>DXGZ01000007.1 GCA_019113645.1 Candidatus Mediterraneibacter vanvlietii
ACGGAGCAGCCACAGCCGGAGACCGCGGAGCAGCCACAGCCGGAAACAGCGGAGCAGCCACAGCCGGAAACTACGGAGCAGCCACAGCCGGAAACAGCGGAGCAGCCACAGCCGGAAACAGCGGAGCAGCCACAGCCGGAAACTACGGAGCAGCCACAGCCGGAGACCGCGGAGCAGCCACAGCCGGAAACAGCGGAGCAGCCACAAGCAGAGGAAGCTCTGCATCCGGGGAAAACGGACTTTCAGTAGCACGTGGGAATAATGTGCGGGTAAAAGGTGGACTTGGTGCAATTCTTGTCATTGCAGAAGAAAACGAAACGGATTTTGACATTAAACACTGGAAAGCTGTTGTTGTGGATGGAGAGAACATCAAAGCTGATACTTGGTACAAGCTCGAAGATGGTGAACTTGTGGAGGAATCAGAGTAATGGCACAGGATATAAAATACAGCAGTTCCGGCAGGGTGAAAATTTCTGCCGGATACAAGCCGGGGAATATGGCGGCATTTATGTACGGCAGTACAAAGCGGAAAAGAAAGAAGAGGGTGAAGGGAAAATGAAGCACAAGAAATATGACCCGTACATAGCTTCGATCTGGGGTAGCATGGCGAATTACATGGAATTCTATCAAGCGTGGGTGACGATCTGCGCAACGCTCAACAGAAGCATAGATAATCCCAACAGAGTGCTTGCAAGACGATGGAGAAAGTGACGGCGATAACAGGTGAAAAAGTACGAAGGAGATGAACTCAGAGCTGAATATGAGAAAGAAAGACAGTTCGTAGATGTCCCGATCGGTTGTCGATATCCAGATTGCTTTCATTGCATTTTCAGTGATTGCGGAGTTGATAAGATACGTGGGAATTCTTCTGATATAGATGATCTTCTGAGAAGTCTATACAGAGTAGGATGGAAATAAAAAGAAAGGAGCCAGCCTCCGGCCGGGGCAAGGGTATACCGGGCTTCTTGAAAAATGAGAATAGGGTTACATGATGCGGAGAAAGAGCATTTCAAACATAAGATCTTCCCGAATCTGGCACTGATGAAAATATCTGCATATCACAAGAAAAACGGAGATTATGTGGAATGGTGGAATCCTTTATACAGGTATGACAGGATCTATAGCAGTAAAGTGTTCGATTTCACGCCAACAGACCCGTATCTTCCAGATGATGCGATTCGTGGAGGTACGGGATACAGAGATATTCCGATAGATACAACGTTGCCAGATGAGATTGACAATATGTTTCCGGACTACCGCATATATCCAGAATGTGATTACGCTATCGGATATCTCACACGAGGATGCCCGAATCACTGTCGTTGGTGTGTAGTTCCGAGGAAAGAAGGAGGCATTAGACCTTACAGGAAATGGCAGGAGATTGTCAGATATGACACGGACAAGCTGATCTTGATGGATAACAATATTCTTTCCTGCGACTATGGGATAGAGCAGTTGGAGAGCCTGATCGGGTCCGGATACCGGATTGATCTGAACCAGGGAATGGATGCAAGGCTGGTAGACCGAGATATAGCACAGATTCTTTCACGCCTGTCTTGGATCCGTCACATCAGATTCTCTTGCGATCAGAAAAGACAGATTGAACCGATCCAGCGGACCATAGAGCTATTGCAGACGCAGGGAGTCAGACCGTATCGAGTGTTTATCTATCTGTTGGTTACTGCTGATCTTCAAGATGCATCGGAGAGAGTAGAAGCACTGAAGAAATATACGGGGATTAACTTATATGCACAACCGGAGAGAAATGAGAGGCTCGGCGTGATCCCGAATAAAATGCAGCTTGAATTTGCACAGCGGTATATCTATGGCGGATGTTATCGGACGGAGACGTGGGGAGAGTATTGCGAGAGGAAGGGATTCGTATGAAAAAGAAAACACCGGAACAGGAATTAAAAGAACTGTGTAAAGAAATCAGAAGCGAGATAGATCACTGGGATGATATCAACCGTAACGGGTGCAATGATCCGTTTTGGTCAGATGGTTGCAATATGAATCTGACCAGGAATCACATTATATATGCTAAACGCCAGATTGCAGAGATATGCGAAGATCACGGCATACCGATCCCAGATGAGATGTATCTGCCGACGCCGCCGGAGGTGAATGATTACTACATGGCCAATCTGAAGCAGAAGAGAAGAGTGGAGATGATCGGGAACCGTGACCGGATCACAACGAAGAAAAACAAGTATGACAGAGAGCAGCTGTCATTGTTTTAAACCAGAACAAACGAAAGGAGAGCGGAGATGGAGAAATTAACCAGGGAAGAGACGATAATTGTAGGAGGGGAAGAAAAGGCAGCCTGTAATTATGAAAACAATGATTGTAATGACAGCTGTATGTATGGAAGGTGCAAATGGCAAGGAAAAGCGAATATGCTTCTGAAGGAGTATGAGGACACCAGTCTCACCCCGGAGCAGATCCGGGAACTGAAGGAGCGGGATACGGCACGAGCACCGGAGCCTGCCTCGCTGGGCGAGGGAGGAATGGTGTGCCCGTCATGTGGAAAGAAGGCTTTGCCGTGGGACAGGTTCTGTGGAGAGTGTGGACAGAGATTTTGGGAGGATGAGTGAGGATGAGAGAAATATTATTCCGTGCAAAGCGGATAGATAATGGCGAGTGGGTAGAGGGATTTTACAGTCAGTTACCGAAACCAAGTTTAGGAGCATCAATAATTGCGAATGGAGACTTATGCGCTGAAGATGTAGGTGATTACATTATAATGAATCGCTCAAAACAGCATAGTAATTTTTCAAATGCTTATCCACTTGAAATTATTGAATGTGAGTACTATGAAATTAATCCGGAAACCCTCTGCCAGTACACCGGACTGAAAGACAAGAACGGTAATCGGATATGGGAGAATGATATTGTGTCTTGTGAACATGAAAAATATCCATATGATAATCCGTTAGAAGTATATCCGTTGATGCCAGATCCAATAAAATACAAAAGAAATTATGCGGTTGAATTTATCAATACAGGAAGTAGCTATGGGTATCGATTACGGAATAAATCCATTCATTTTATGCTTACCGCAAATGTGATATATAACCATAAAATTGAAGTATTGGGGAATGTGTTTGACAACCCAGAACTGCTGAAAGGAGATCAAGGATGCGGGAAATAGAGAAGATTCTGGAAGAGATAGAGATAAGAGCGATAAAAGATCTCGAAGAGGAAAATGACAGATGTAGTACAGCATGTAAAGGATGCTGTACTGATGTTGAAGAAAGGAAATGTAATTGCAGAGATGCAATAATTGTTCGAGCATTTAAGAAATTAGCTAAATGCATGAATGATGGCTGGATACCGGTGGAGGAGTGTCAGCCGGAAGAACCTAAAGAGAATCCTGAATTTGAAGGAAAGAAGATAGAGTTATATCTTGTCACTGTGAAGGGAGCGAAGTACCCATTCAGGGCGATGTGGAATGGAAAGTTTTTCACTGATGGATGGAGTAAGTGCAATGTTATAGCTTGGCGTCCTCTTCCAGAGCCGTACCGCCCGGAAAGGAGCGTGGAAGAATGAGACTGATTGATGCAGACGAACTGACAAAAGACAGAGTTGAAAATGATCCTGTTCGGATTGCTGCGGAATGTGCGCCGACAGCCTTTGACAAGGAGAAGGTGATTAACGAGTTATTAAGTGCGTCTATATGTTCGGAACCGGATGAAGATTCTTTCGTTGAGCTGGAAGAAGCGATTGAGATTATTGAGAAAGGCGGGATTGAATGAAGAAAGCTGATCTTGTACCCGGGAGAAAGTATCTGCACTGGCGCCGTACCGTAATAGCTGGAATCCCAAGACAAGCTGAACGATGGATGAGATGCGAGCGGATCACGCCGACAGGTGCGGTATTCAGTCGGGATTTTGAACCAGAGATAAAATTGAACGATGACCAGATAGAAAAGGAGTTGATGGAAGGATGGGAGAAGTAATTGCATTTATTGTGGGCGCCGTTTTCGGCGTCCTGAGCACCTGCCTGATCGCTGCGGGACGGCGGGATGATGATATCCAGAATATGAGTATAAAGCAACGAAACGTGTCGAAATATCCAGAATATGAGTACGAGATAAGGAGTGATGCGGATGGACAAAAAGATTCTTGAGGACTACATAGACGCATGCGAGTTCATAAAGGAGACGGAGGCGGAGATCAAGAGGCTGGAGAAGAAAAAGAGGTTTGTGCAGGATAAGGTAAGAGGGAGCAATCCGGAATTTCCTTATGAGGAACGGTCCTTCAACTTGGGCGGAACCATTGAGACGGTGGCGGATGCATCGGCGTTGACTCGGGAGAAGCGGATTCTGGAGGAACAGAGGAAAGTGGCGTCTGATCTGAAGTTGGGTGTGGAGGAGTGGATGCAGGAGATACCCTTCCGGATGCAGCGGATCATCAGGTATAAGTTTTTTAACCGTTTGAGCTGGGAAGAGGTAGCAACACTAATGAGATGTAAGGCCGGAGGCGAGGCGATGCGGAAAGAATATGATAGGTTTATGCGAAAAAATTAAAGTTTGTCCGTTTTCGTCCGGATTGTCCGGTTTAACTATGGTAAAATATAAGCTGTAAAAAAAGATAATCTTACAGTCCTCCCTTTATATGTTTTAGTATCTTACCGGGAAAAGGCGTGGTATTCGGATTTGAGTACTGCGCCTTTTCTTTGTCATATAAGGGAAAAGATGCAAAGAAATGGGCGGTAATATGACGGCTAAAAAGCATCCCGGCGGACGACCGCCGAAGTACACGAGTAAAGAACAGATCATTGGATTGATAGACGCATATTTTGAAGAATGCGAAGGAAAACCTATGCTGGACGATGAAGGGAAACCCATGCTGAATAAGTACGGGCATCCTATTATGATCGGGAGAAAGCCTCCTACTGTGACAGGGCTGGCTCTGGCGTTGGGATTTAGCACGAGAATGGCGTTGCTGAGTTACCAGGGAAAGAAAGAGTTTGCAGACACGATTACGCGTGCGAAAACAAAAGTTGAGGAATACGCAGAGCGCAGGCTGTTCGACAAGGACGGCTGCAACGGCGCACAGTTTTCCCTTCGGAATAACTTCTCCGGTTGGTATGACAAGCCTCAGACCGATCTTGACCGCGAGGAACAGCAGTTGCGGATTCAGGCAGCAAAGGAAAAACTCGGCCAGGGCGAGAAAGATACTTCGCTGTTTGAAAATATTGTAAAGGCTGCGGGAGGTAAGTTTGAGACAGATTAAGTGGAGTGAAAAACAGCACAGCATAATCAGCGGACCATATAAGCATTGCCTTGAAGTCGAGGAAGGGACACCCAGATCGGGCAAGACAACTGCAGCAGTTGCCCGGGCAGCTTGGTTCTGGTGGAATACACCGGACAGAAATCATATGGTATTAGCGTACAATCAGGAACAGGCATACCGGCTTGTAATTGACTGCGACGGACTGGGATTGCTGCATATCTTCCCTGGACTGTGTGAACAGAAAGCAGACCGGTTCGGGAATCATATCTTGCTGCATACTCCCACAGGTGAAAAGAGAATATATTACAAGGGCGGCGGAAAAGCAGAC
Source organism: Candidatus Mediterraneibacter vanvlietii (assembly GCA_019113645.1). Lineage (GTDB taxonomy): Bacteria > Bacillota > Clostridia > Lachnospirales > Lachnospiraceae > Mediterraneibacter > Mediterraneibacter vanvlietii. The sequence continues at coordinate 5,566 of DXGZ01000007.1, forward strand.
AGCCACAAGGCGTTTACGGGACTATCATTCGGGAGCGTCTATTTTTGTGAAATCAATCTGCTACATATGAATGCAATTCAAGAGGCGTTTCGCCGAACAATGGCAGCGCAGATCCGGTGGCACATTGCAGATTTGAACCCGCCGGCACCAAACCATCCGGTCATATCCGAAGTATTTGACGTACAGGACACACTATGGACGCACTGGACGCCGAACGACAATCCAGCACTGACTGAGGAAAGAAAACAAGAACTTTTTGCCACGCTAAGTAAGAGCAAGTATTTACTTGCACGAGACTGGTACGGTCAAAGAGTTATCCCAAAAGGCGTGATTTATTCCATGTTCGATGTGAATGATCACATTCTTTCTGACGTTCCCAAAAATGAAATTGCAGTAGAAATGTTTTTTTCTGGAGATGGTGGATTAACTGATGCAACGTCTATTTCCTGCAATGTTATTACCAGAGCGATTACGAACAAAGGTGCTTTTTGGAAACTGTACCGTGTGGCTAACTGGTATTATGACGGCGGAGAGAAGGCACTCAGCACACAGGCACAGGAGATTGTGGACAATTTTATCCCATACTGCAGGAATTACACCGGAATGCGGGAGACGTGCTGGAAGATTGACCCGGCTTGCAAGGCACTGCGGATGGAACTGCAGAAACTGGGGGTCTGGACAGATAAGGCGGATAATAATGCCTGTGATGTCAAAGGATCCCGGAAAGGCATAGAAGTCGGGATTGAGTATTTACAGTCTGCAATACAGGATGGCCGATTCCATCTGATCGAAACAGGAAGATTCGGGCATGCTGATTTTCTACGGGAAATAGGAATGTACTGCACGGACGATCACGGGAAACCGATTGACGCATACAATCATTCAATGGATGAGGCACGCTATGCCAATAATTATTTTTATAAACGCTATGTATTGTAAGGCGGTGAAATATGTTTAAAAGAATAAAAAAGAAGGTGAAAAACTGGATGCAAAAGAACGGGGCTGAAATGGGCCTGACAAAAGAATTCAAAGACATTTTTGAGGTCGGTGGAGTCCCGGCCTTTAATCAATTCTATTATTTCGGTATTTTCGTCTGGAAGTATCTGTATAAGGGATATTACAAAGCATGGCACCGGATCGCAGCACCTACCATCGCAAACCCCAGAGGAATGCGAGATATGGAGCGCATGGACATGGCAAAAGCTGTTTGCGCTGAAATGGCTGGCCTGATCTGGTCTGAACAGTGCGAAGTGCATGTTTCACAGGGGGACGGAGACAATCAGCCTCTTGACGATTATGTGCATGGCGTTCTGGCAAAGAATAACTTCTGGACAAAAATGCAGGAACACATTGAACAGGCTCTGGCGCTTGGAGGCGGGGCGATTAAAGTCTGGTATGAGGAAAAGCACGACAGCAAAGGGAATGTGATCCCGGACAGCGGGCAGATTAAGTTAGGTTTTTGCATGGCAGATCAGTTCGTACCGACAGCATGGGACAATGCAAAAGTGACAGACGGCGTTTTCATTTCCCGTCAGGCAAAAGACGGCTATTATTACACCCGCCTGGAATGGCACAAATGGGACGGGCTGACATACTGGATCACAAATGAATTATACCGGTCAGAAATGAAAAAGGATTCTGCAGCAGAGCCGCAGGACATTCTTGGATTCCGGTATCCTCTTGAAAGCATTTATCCATTTTTGAACGATGAAACCCCGATCACTGGTATTGATACCAGCTTATTTGCATATTACCGTACAGCGGTTGCAAATAACATTGATGATAACAGCCCGCTTGGGGTCAGCATCTACGCGAATGCACTCAGCACTCTGAAAGCGCTGGATGTCTGCTATGACAGTTTTATCCGGGAATTTAAACTGGGTAAAAAAAGGATCATTGTCCCTTCACAGTGCATCCGAACGGTTATTGATCCGGTTACTGGCGAACCACGAAGATATTTTGACGCATCCGATGAAGCATATGAGGCGCTGAGCACAGATGATCCTGAATCGCTGAAAATCATTGATAATTCTGTGGAACTGAGAGTGGATGAACACGTTTCGGCAATCAATGCATTTCTTTCGATTCTCTGCTTGCAAGTCGGATTTTCCGCCGGGACATTTACATTTGACAAGGTTTCAGGACTGAAAACAGCGACGGAAGTTATCAGCGAGAATTCAAAAACATACAAGACCATCAAAAGCAATCAGCTTCAAATTAAGATGGCTATTGACCAGGTGATAAACGCGATCATTCAGGTTGCAGCGCTGTACAATGTCACACATGAAGGACAGAGCATTGAAAGCATGGCAGCCAAAGGATGGGAAAGCAAAGTGGTGTTTGATGATTCTATTTTGCAGGACAGGCAGACAAACATCAATGAAGGTGTCCTTCTCGTGACAAACGGGCTGAAAAGTAAAAAGACTTTCCTTGTTGACATAATGGGGCTGACAGAACCTGAAGCAGAAAAAGAGCTGAAACGGATTGCAGAAGAAAGAAATGTAACGGCATCCGCCGTGGATCTTCTGGACATGGGCGGGGATGAATAATGGCAAGACTGACCAAAGAATTTGCTATCCGGCTGTCAGAACCGGTTGAGGATGCATACTTGGAATGTATCGACCGACTGATTATTAATATCTGCAAACACCTGGGAACCGGAGAAGCATATCGCACGGCAGACTGGGAATTGCAAAAACTGTCTGAACTTGGGCAGCTGACAGAGGAAAATGCAAAGATCATTAATGAGGCTGTTAAGTCTGTTCCTCAGGAAGTGCGAGATGCACTGGAAGAAGCCTCTGCAGAATCACTGAAAGACATTGAAGCAATGCTAAAGGATGCTGTTGAAAAAGGCGCAGTTGAAAAGCCTATGTCTAACAGCGTACAGCAGGAACTTGACCGATTGCAGCAACAGGCACTGGACAAAATAAATGTGACCAACACTACTATGTTGGAATCTTCCCGGAATGCATATCAGAATGCAGTGCAAAACACAGTGTTTCATATGAACGCTGGACTTGATATTTCCAACCAGATCGGAGCTGTTATAGCAGTCAGTACAGAGACCAGAAACACAGCATTGAAAAAAGCAATATCTCAGCTTCTGAATAATGGAATCTATGGACTGGTAGACAGGGCTGGGAGAAGGTGGAGCCCTGAAGCCTATGTATCAACGCTAATCCGAACGACGAGCCACAATGCCTCAATTGATTCGATCAGGGCACGGCAAAACGATTATGGATCACAGATATTTCAAATATCATCCCACGCAGGGGCCCGGCCTCTTTGCTATCCATATCAGGGTAAGTTTTATACGTGGGGTGATGAAGGCGGGACGTTCACGGATGGAAACGGCGTGGAACACACATACTTGCCGATCACGTCCACCAGCTACGGACAGGCGGCCGGAATATTTGGAATTAACTGCGGACACTATCCTCTTCCGCAGATTCCGGGAGTTACAATCCCGTCTGATGAAGAAATACAGCCGAAAGAAGCAAACACCAAAGAATACAGAGAAAGCCAACAACAAAGATATTTAGAGCGCCGGATCCGGGAGTCAAAGCGATCAGAAGCAGCTTACCGAGAAGCCGGCCTTTTTGATGCGGCTGACGAAATGAAAAAAGTTGTAGCTGACCGGCAGGCAGATATGAGGGCTTTCATAAAAAAGACCGGTCGGAAGAGAAGATATGACAGGGAGAATGTGAGGTGATAAAAATGAGTAATTGCAAACATGTATTCATGGGAACAGAGGAAGGAGTTGAGTGCCAGAAGTGCCACAAGAAAATGACCGTAGAAGAATATATGGAACTCCGATACGGAAAGAAGAAAGGAGCGGCAAAGAATGAACGAGTATCAAAGGATGCTGATGTATCTGAAAATCCTGCAGAGTAACCTTGTGATCCTGCACCACAACATCGTTGGCCCCGGGTGGTTTGAGGCACACGGCGTGATTGATGGATATCAGATCGACCTCGGAGGGATGGTGGATGATCTGATCGAAAGAGGCATTGCACTGGGGTATCGTGAACCGACTATTGCAGAATCTGTCCTTGCATTTCAGACCGACGTACTCCCGGCAGACAAGCGGGAGCGTGACGAGTCGTACAGAATTATCATGGAGGTATTCAGGAGCGCGGCTGGATTAATGCAGGCGGCGGAACCGATTGTGCCCGCGGACGTAACCAACAAGTTGCAGGAAATCGAGTATTGGCTGAATAAGGAAGCCAATTATAAACTGGCCGGGGCACTCGGAAAAGGCGAACCGGATTATGACGATTAAGGAGGAAAACAGATGAAACTTTTTATTTCTCAGCCGATGAAAGGCAAAACTGATGAAGAAATCTTAAAAGAAAGAGAAAAAGCCATTGAAAGTGTAAAGAAAAGATATGGCGATGAAAATGTCGAGATTATCGACTCGTTTTTCCGGTCTGCCCCGGCTGATGCAAGGCCGCTGTGGTTTTTAGGAAAATCTATCGAGCTGCTTTCTACGGCAGACGTTGCATATTTTTGCAAGGGGTGGGATCAAGCGAGAGGCTGCAAAATCGAAAATACTTGCGCCATCGAATACGGAATTGAAGTTATCGAGGACTATTCCAAATAGAGAAAGGCGGTGATCCTTTATCTCCCGGCTATAGGGTTATATAGCACATAAGCATCCGAAAGGGTGCTTTTTATTACCCAAAAATCGCCCCTGTGGCATGGCGTTAAACTGCGACGCACTCCGCCCGTCGTTCTTAGGGCGTTAAAGAAAGGATGTATGAATTATGGCATTTACACGAAAAGCACTTGCAGGACTCGGACTCACTGAGGACGCGATTGAAAAAGTAATGACTCTGCACGGTACCAGCATGAGCGATTTTGTCCCGAAGTCAGAAGTCCAGACAAAAATCAATGAAGCAGTAGAACAGGCAAAGAAAGATCTTCCGGCACCGGATATTTCAAAGAATGAGGAATATCTGAAAGTTGTCGGGGAACGTGACATGCTGCGGGCACTTGGCGGCAAAGAATTCGAAGGCGTTAAGCCGAAATTCCGGGAGTCAGTTTACAAAATGCTGAACCGGGAAGAGGGAGCCGAGCCGGTGGAAAAGCAGCTTGAAACAATCCGAAAAGATTATGAGGAATATTTCACCACGGAAGATTCGCCGGCCGGTAAGCCGACAGGAGCGCCACAGTTTGGGGCTGGTGTATCAGGAAGTATGCCGAAAGGTGATACAAAACCAACTTTTGAAAGCCTGTGGGGATTGCCAACGAAAGGAGATAAATAAATATGGCATTTGAACAGCAGACATTAAACTATACGACCGAGTATAGCAAGGCTATGCTCAACACATATCCGTACTGGTCTTATTTTTCAGACATTTACGGAAGCCCGTTAAGCGCAACATACAAGCCGCTGACTGGTAATAAAATTCTTGTCCAGGGCATGAACGTGTCGGGAGCGAGAAACACAAACCGTAACAGCATCGACGGAACGTTCAACCGTAATTTTAATACAGACGATCAGGTTCTTGAAATGACTATGGATCGTGACTGGGACACTCTGGTTGATCCGATGGACATGAGAGAAGACGCGATCGTTACCATCGCAAATATCACAAAAGTTTTCAATGAATTTCAGAAGATCCCGGAGCAGGATGCATATGCTGCAATGCAGATCTCTCAGGCTGCGGAAGGTTTTGGAACAGTAGATGCAACTAAGCTTACCTCTTCCAACATTCTTGAATACTGGGATACCTATCTTGCTTACATGGTAAATCAGAGGGTACCGCGTGACAGAATCCGTGCAAAAATGACGCCGGATTATTACAAACTGCTGAAAGAAGCAGCGGGAATCACACGTTTTGTTGAAGCTGATACCGGTATTCGGAATATCGACCGAAATGTTGGTAAGCTGGACGGAGTTGTAATTCAGGAAGTACCGTCAGACATGATGATGGATAACTATGATTTTACGGAAGGATGGGCAACAGTTGCCGGCGCAAGGCAGACAAATCTTATGATGTATGATCCGCTTGCTATTGCGGCACCTATTGTTTATGACGTTTCCATGATGTCCTCACCAACAGCGCAGTCCAAAGGAAAGTGGCTGTACTATGAGAGATATTACTATGATGTGTTCGTAATGAATAAGAGAAAAACTGGTGTAATGGCAAACATTTCTGCACTGCCGACACTCGGAACAGTTACATTCAATACTGTGGCTGGCGCTGATTCTACGCACACCATTATTACAAACCTTCCGGCGGCGCCTTTTGGTATGCAGTATGTCGCTATGTCTCAGTCTGGCGCATCTCCGAGCGTAACCTATGGACAGCAGCTGACATCCGGATGGACACCGGTTCAGAATAACTCAATCATGGAGACTGCTACAAGCCAGTATATTGTTGTTGCTCTGGTTAATACCACAAAAGGCAATGCGGCAGTCGCTGCATCTGCTGTTGCTTCTGTAGTAGGAGGCTAAGGAGGGACCGCTTATGGCGTACATCACATATCAGCAGTATACCGATATATACGGCAATACGATTCAGGAAAATGACTTTCCGCAGTACGCCACGGCTGCCAGTGATCTGATCGACTCTGTGACCATGTACAGGATCTTGAAAGCGGGGGGCGTGACAGCCTTCCCCGCATGGATCCAGACACAAATACAGAAGGCGGCGGCCGCTCAGATCCTTTACTTTGTACAGAATGGCCTGGAATCTGTACTTTCCGGGCAGATCGGCGCAGGGTTCACTGTTGGAAAAGTTCATGTTGACGGCGGAAACACTGCAAACAAAACTCAGGCACAGCTTATGGTCAGTCCGCTTGTAAAAGTGTATTTGGAACAAACAGGACTGATGGGAAGGAGTACATTATGCTTAGACCAATACCAGTCCAGCTATTACGGGATATGGTGACAATCAAAGTATGTACCGGAATGGATGCCTGGCAAAATCCGACATGGCAGGAATATCAGGTATCTAATGTGCATCTGCAAAACACCAATGAAGTAAAAAAGACAAAAGAAAACACAGAAGTTGTCCTTCGGTCTATTCTTTTTATTGATTCTGTGCGGTCAGCCCCTCAGCTTGATTATGATGCACTGGTGCAACAGAGCGAAGCGGCCGGAAAGCCACTGCGAGCGGTTGCGACAGACAGCAACGGGAATCAGTATGGAGAATATGAAGTAATTACTGTGGATCCTGTCCCTGATGTACCATCAAACAGGGTTCACCATGTGGAACTGGGGCTGGTTTAATGGGCGTGAAAGTGGAAGTAAAAACAGACCGGGCAAAATGGAAAAGCATTGTGGAAAAAGCGGCTGATAATGCAGTAGAAGGTCTTGCCGATCAAATGATGAATGACTCACTCCCTTTTATTCCGGACGATGGCGAAAGTCTTTTGAGGGATGCTGGAAGAATCGAGAAAACCGGAAAAGGGATCAGGTATCTTGTCTGGTCCCTGGTTTATGCAGGCTATCAGTGGTTTGGAGTTCGAAAAGATGGAACTCATGTTGTAAAGAACTACACCACACCTGGAACCGGTACAAAGTGGGTGGATCGTGCAAAAGCACGGTTTAAATCCGCATGGGATAAAGTCGCTCAGAATGGATTTTCGAAAGGATTTTAGTATATGGAAACACAGCAGGATCTTGTGGACGCAATCAGGGCGCTTGCAATGACAGCAAACCCATATTCGCAGATTGTGAGCGGCTCAACCCCTCCGATAAATGGAATTTGCATGATACAGGCCCCGTCCTCCCCAGCGTCCATTTTTAAAAATAAAGGAATGCTAAAAGAAATGAGCATTCTTATAAACGCGAAAAATGCAGATCAGTCCCTTGTCTATTCCACTTTATGTGAAATACACAAGGTTCTGACAAAGACATGGAATTATCCGAACAGCGGAGAATTTCAAGTAATTGATATTGAAACAGAAGCGGAACCGAATTTACTCGGCCGTGAAGAAAATAACCAGTGGATCTATGGATCCAGTGTATTAGTAAAATATTTTTGGAGGTAATATGTATGCCGAATTTACAGGACTCTATGTCTACCATCGCAGAAGAACTGGCTGCAGAGCCGAATATGCTTACAGTCTATGGTGTTAAATTGGAAATTGACACCACGCCGACAAGTCCGCAGCCAACTTTCGCAGAGCTGTGCGCCGGAATTGAAAATCTGGAAGAGGCGTTGAATGAAACAGTACAGCAGTATTTCTTCCTGTGCGGGAAGGGCATGGCAAACAACTTTGTGACAGCACTTGCACCTGCTTACACTCTTACGGGCCGCCGGATACTTGGTGATACTGCACAGGATTTTATTTTCGGGCCTACTGTAAAATATGGAACAATGAAAGCACGACAGACCCACGCCAGACTTACCGTATCTACAGCAGACAGCACGGAAGTAATTTCCGCCAATGTTACACTGGCAGCGCTTACAGAAATTAATGGAGCGGTTACAGATGGATCGGAAATCAATATTGAACTTCGATTCGATGGCGCTATTGTAAACGGTGACGCATGGGCTACAGAATAAAAGGAAAGGACCGGTGAACTATGACACGTTTTTATGTACCTGATGTATTTGAGGATACCATATCGCTCGGATCTCCACACGCTGATATTAAAGTGAGATTCTCTCCTGAAAAAATCGGGGAAGATTATTTCCGCATAATTCACGGATTGGCGGAGGAAGAAAAAAACAAATATGGGGAAAATGCGGAAAAGTACAGTCAGCTTTTTATTGAGCTTTTGGTGCTTCTTTTTGGACAGGACAATGCAATGCATCTTCTCGATGCTTACTCGGACAATTACGAAAAATTAATTGATGATGTAGTGTTTTACACAGGGACAAAGATCGCACCTGTAATGAAAGCAGCATCACAGGCCAGAAAGAAAAAAATCAAAGCGGAGAAAAAGGCGATGCGTGCCCTGTCTCACCGGCGGTGGTTCCATAAATGAAATTATACGAAAAAAACAAGAAGTCCATCGAGTACCGTGGAAAACGGTATCCGGTGGACTTTTCTTTTAATGCAGTATTGCAGGCGCTTGAATTCCTCGATGATCCGCTTCTTGACGATGCGGACAAAATAGACCTTTGCTCATGGGTGTTTTTTAAAAGACCAATTTCAAATCGTTTAAAAGGCGTATTGGTAAGTCTTGTATTTCACGAGATCGAACCGGAAAATAAGCAGGAACCCGGAGGGAAAAAGAGTATGGATATTGACCAGGATCGTGCGTATATTCGTGCGGGATTCCGGCAGGCGTACAACATTGACCTTGAAAATCAATTCGGGAAATTACACTGGATCGAGTTTATTGGACTTCTTGAAAGCCTTCCGAGTGACACAAAAATGTCTGAAATCGCAAATATACGGCTTCAGCCAATCCCGAAACGAGATAAGTACAACAGCGCACAAGTTGACGCACTGATAAGGGCAAAAAGGGCAGTTGCATTGAAAGAAAAACCAGGAACCGGAAATTTCAAAGAAGGTCTTATGCAGCTGTTTGGAATGCTGAAGGCTCGGGCAAAGGGGTGATATTATGGCTGACGTTGGCGAAGTGAAATACAAAGTTGAGGTTGACACAAGCGGAGTCAGCGAAAATATAAACAATGCACAAAGTAAAATAAGCAGTGGATTTAAGAAAACCGGAGGCGCTGCGGATGCTGCTGCAAATCTCATTGCGTCAGGATATGCTGCCAAGGTCGCCAGTGCTGTAATAGGCGCAGGCGGAAAAATTGCTCAGTTCGGTCTGCAGTTTAATATGCAGATGGAAAACTACACAACCAACTTTACAACGCTTTTAGGTTCTGCCGAAAAAGCACAAAAGCTGGTCAATGATCTGAAAAACATGGCAGCAAAAACTCCGTTTGGTACGTCTGATCTAGCGGATGCATCACAGACCCTTCTTGCTTTTGGCGTGAGTGCGGAAGATTTAATGCCGGTTCTGAATAATCTGGGAGATATATCCCTTGGTAATAAAGAACGATTCCAGAATCTGGCTCTTGCATTTGGGCAGGTTTCTGCAGCCGGAAAAATGACCGGTCAGGATTTACTGCAGTTTGTCAATGCCGGTTTCAACCCGTTGAAAATTATTGCGGAAAAGACCGGAGAAAGCATGGAAGAGGTCAGAGACAGGATGTCTGAAGGCGGAGTCACGGCGCAGGAAGTGGCTGACGCTATGGCTACCGCCACATCGGAAGGCGGGCAATTCTTTGGCGCTATGGAGAATTCTTCCAAAACATTGGAAGGACGACTTTCCACGTTAAAAGATAACGCATCAGAAGCGGCCGGTGCTATGACATCAGCACTTGTTCCTGCACTTGAAAAAATCGTTGATTGGCTTTCTCAGGCAGCACAGTGGGTGTCACAAAATCAGGGAGCGGCTCTTGCAATAGCAGCTGTAATTGGCACACTTGTTGTTGTGCTTGGTACGCTTTCCGCTGCATTTTCTGCAGCTTCAGCAATATCTGCCATATTCGGTGTATCTGTCGGGGCAGCTATGGGCCCGATACTTATCGTGGTTGGCGTGATCGCTGCACTTGTTGCTGCAGGGGTATTGCTATACCAAAACTGGGAAACGATCAGCGCAAAGGCTCAGGAAATATGGACGGGAATCGGTGACTTCCTTTCAAATTTGATAAATAGTATTACAAAATGGTTCCAGGAAAAATGGAATTCACTAATGACCTGGTGGCAGGGACTCCTGCAGTCTATATCAGACTTTTTCCAAAAAATCTGGCAAGGAATCAGTGATTTTTTTCAATCAATATGGGACGGAATTGTTTCGTTCTTCGAGGATGTCTGGAACGGACTAAGCGCAGAAAATCAGCAATTTTTACTTAATATTTTTAATACAGTAAAATCCATATTCACAAACGTTTTAAACGTTATAAAAACGATATGGAATAATATAAAATCTGCAATATCTTCCGCCTTGAATGCGATAAAAAGCATTGTATCAAGTATACTCTCTTCTGTGTCCTCTGTTTTTTCATCTATTTGGAACGGAATAAAAGGAACACTCGGAAGTATTCTATCCAGTATATACAGCACAATATCGTCAAAATTAAATTCAATGAAATCCGTTGTATCTAGTGTTCTAAACACGATCAAGGGATTTTTTTCAAATATATGGAACTCAATTAAAGGAACTGTTTCAAACGCAATCAGCAATATCCGTAGTTCGTTTACAAATGTAAGCTGGGGCAGCATTGGTGCAAATATCATTTCTGGTATTGCAAACGGAATTCTTAATGGTGTTCGTTCCATCGTAAACGCAGCAAGAAGAGCTGCACAAAGCGCATTTGACGCAGCCTGCGATTTCTTGGGAATACATTCTCCGTCAAGGAAATTTAAGTGGGTAGGTGAAATGTCGGGAGAAGGCTGGGAAGAAGGATTTGATCAGAGCTTTGATTCCATTGATTCGCTGATTAAAAACCGTTCCTCAAAATTCCTGGCAGATGCCAATATGAATGTAACTGAAAACTTGCCGAGACTTGACGATTATTCGAGGTCAATCGAGATCAAAGGAAATCCTGGCAAAAATCCGATTGTGATTAATGTTGTGTCAGAACTTGACGGGCGAGAAGTCGCACGAGGAACAGCATGGTACATGGGAGAACAGCTCAGTTGGGAGGAAATGTAATGGATATGATAATAAATGAACAGCCCCTAATTATGTTCGGGGCTCGTATGCAGATGAATTATACCTATACACCGCCCACACTGTCGAATGAATATTTCAAAGGGCGGCAAAGATCAACTTTCACATTGCTTATGAGCAATTATGATTTAGGATCCCTTAAGGTTCCGCTCGTTTTTGAGGGCATTGACCATCAGGACGTGAGTTTCAAAAAATCCGGTTTTGACGGAGCTATATTTGGAATGTGCGATATCGAATTTTCCGACGGATTCAGATACTTTGCGTTCCCGGATACCTTAGGCGATGCAGACTATCAATCGGAATCATTGATCGAATCGGAGTACATTTTTAAGTGCATCCGGCACGGGGTAATGAAAACATCTGTAGGAAATAGCGTACTGTGTGAAAGCACACTGCCGTACACGGACTGCATTTTATCTGTGACAGTGGGAGCTGCATCCGATAACTACGTTGTCGGGCCCGTAACGTTTCAGAATGTAAGCGCAGGGGATCAACTTGTGGTTGACGGAATCAATAAACGGATTCTTGTGAACGGTTCCCCAGCTGCAGATCAGGCAGACTGGATCCGGTTCCCTTACATGACTCCGGGACAAAATTCATTTACTTGCGTGGATACACTGACAATTCAGTATTATCCCGTATATTTCTAAGGAGGTGTTGCAGTGCTAAAGCTACAATCACATGGCGGTGCTGTCATTAACACCGATGATTTTTATATATACCACAAATCGGACGGGTTGGATGAATTGATATTCAACCTGTCCATCTATGATGAAAACTATCCGAATATCAATGAAGAGGATATTATTGAATACGAACAGCCGTATCTCGTGAAGGCGATAGACGGCGGCGGATCCAAGGCGAAAATCAAATGTCAGATTGACCTGGACGATTTAAAAGCCACACTGAATACCGCCTACACAAACAATTCCGATACTGTTGTTGGAACGATTACCGGGGTACTCCCGGAAGGGTGGGTGGTCATTGATAAATCTGGTCTGAGCATCCGGCGCACAATTGAAGGAGCGTACACACCATACGATGTAATTATGCAGTGCCCAGCCACATATGGTGTCGTTCTGCAATTCAAACCGAAGCAAAAACAGGTTATTGTTGATATGCTTTCGAATTATCAGCCGATGGGATCCTTTGTCAGCCGTGACCTGAACCTGAAGGAAATCAACTACAAGGGGAAATCCACTGACTTTTATACAAGGCTTTATGCCTACGGGAAAAACGGACTCTCTTTTGCTGATATTAACGATGGGAAACCTTATGTCGAGAATTTCCAGTACACAGATAAAATCATATGTGCCTACTGGCAGGATGATCGGTACGAGGTTCCGCAGAATCTTCTCGATGCAGCGAATGAACGGGTTGCCATTGCATCTATTCCGGAACGGTCCTATTCCTGTACTGTGATGGATCTGGCAAAGACAAATCCAGAAATGTACGGTTTTGAAGATTTTCAAATGTTTACAGTCGTGAGGCTGATTGATGATATTAAAAATGTTTCTGTTAACTATCAGGTTGCGGAACTGTGGGACTACCCGTATTACCCAGAAAAAAATGTGGTCACATTGTCCAGCGCAACCCCCAAAATACAGAATACCGTGCAGGCTATTAAAGGCATGGTGGAAAAACCGCAGACCAGCCCTATATGGTCCTACATGAATACAGCAATCCAAAATGCGACAAATCTGATTACCGGAGTAAATGGCGGGTATGTTGTCATTCAGTCAAACGCACAGGGCCAGCCGACAGAGATCCTCATTATGGATACACCGGATATTAGCACGGCACAAAACGTATGGCGGTGGAATCAGAACGGGTTCGGTCATTCCTCAAACGGATACAATGGCCCATATGACACAGCTATTACCATAGATGGCCAGATTGTTGCCGACTTTATCGTAGCTGGGACAATGCTTGCAGACCGGATCAAAGGCGGAACGCTTATCATCGGCGGAAATCAGAACGAAAACGGAGTAATCTCAATTCGTAACAGCGCCGGGACAGAGGTCGGAAGATGGGACAGCAACGGAATTGTATTAACCACAGGAACAATCTCAGACCTAACCGGGCAAAATTATTGGAACTTATCAACGGGAGAATTTCAGCTTGCCGGAACGGCTACAGTAGACGGGCAGACATTTAGCGAAATTCAGCAATCAATTACGAATGCACAGCAGTCTGCGGAAGATGCTCAGGAATCAGTTGGAAATCTTGACAATTCATTGAATCAGGAAGGCGTATTTAATCGTTTAACAAACAACGGACAGATTCAGGGATTGTACATGCAAAACAATCAGCTGTATGTAAATGCGTCATATATCGCATCCGGTATCTTAAAAATCGGTGGATTAAACAACCAGAACGGGCAAATCGAAATATACGATTCTTCCGGAAACGTGATTGGAACATGGGACAACAGTGGATTCAATACAAAAGGAAAATACTTTGCTGTGACAGGAGAGGGGGCTGTATATTCTAATTCTCCTGTTCTTTCCGGAATCGTATATATGGCAGGATCACTTACCGGAAATATTACCTCGTATGCAGATGAAATAAAAGCAAATGTAATGAGCCTGAGATTTCAGACAAGTTCAAGCCAACCGACAGGAACGTATTTAATGAATCTTGCATACAATCCTCTGACCGGCGGCGGATGGACGCTAAAAGACGTAAGATTTACATCAACTGATATAGATAGTTTAAGCGTCGGTGCGGATTCGGTATCATTTTCCGGAAATATTTCCGTATCCGGAGAAAAGAACAGAATTGTAGATACAGAAAACTACGGCGTGATTAAATTCCCGGCATATGAAACTACATCCCCGATTTTTGGGGACGTCGGGACAGGGTACACGGATGAATCCGGCGAGTGCGTGATTGCAATAAATGACGCATTTCTCGAAGCAGCAAACACAGAAATGGAATATCAGGTGTTTCTACAGAAAGAAGGACAGGGCGATCTTTGGATAGAAGAGAAAGCACCGTCCTATTTTATTGTCAAAGGAACACCGGGAATAAAATTCTCATGGGAGCTGAAGGCAAAGCAGAGAAATTACGAATACCACAGGATAGAGCGGTTCTTAGAGCCAGATCGACCGATCAGCGCAGACAGATTCCTTGAAACCTATTCGATTGAAGAAATGGAGGAACAACTATTATGAAACAGATCAGCGGTTTTTCAACAATCAGCATAAACGGCGGAACACGGGTGTCATATACCTATGATGAAATCGACGGAACTACTGGGGAACTGAAATCTCAGAACATAAAGAAATCATTTTATGTCGTTGACCCGGATATGCTGGAACACATCAACGCAATATTTGAAAATCTGAAAGCGAGGGAAGAGTGATGCCAAATCAGATCGAGCGTGATATATACGTCACAAGGGATTTTTTGAAAAATCCTATTTACTATGTACAGGGTACCGATCTTTTGCCTATCGTATTTAATTTCATGGATTTTACAATCCCGGAAGATGCCACAGCAAATGTGTTCGTCGCAAAGCCGGACGGGAAAGCAGTCTACACAACAGCGACAATCTCCGGAAATTCAGTGACGGTCGATGTTCAACAGCAGATGTTTATCGTCGCTGGTGAGTCTCTGATCCAGCTGTCAATCATGGACGGATCGGAACAGCTCTGTTCGTTTGATTATCCGGTATTTGTCACGATTAATTTAAAATCGGGAAATTTCCCGAACAGTGCGGACGATGTGACAATATTGGACACTGCAATTCAGCAGGCACAGCAGGCAGTCACATCCGCACAACAGGCGGTGACACAGGCGCAGCAGGCACAACAGACGGCTACACAAGTATTACAGGAATTGCAGCAGCAGGCAGCGAGCCTTGATTCTAATTTTTCTACGCTAGCAAATGGAACTACTATATCACAGTTGCAGACTACTAGCAAAACATTGGTTGGAAGTATTAATGAACTAAATAGTAAGAAGCTGACCATCGAGCTATTCAATGGCAGCACGCTCGATATAGACCTTCCAGGGTTTTACGTTTATATTATTCAAAAAACGAAGATATCAAATCTGGTAGATAAGTCAGTGAGTGCAGCTCTTGGCGCATGGTGTATTGTCGCTAATGTAACCTCTGCGGGTACAGGATCGCAGTTCATTACTTCAATAGACAATACTTCACAAGTTTTCAAAAGAACATTCACTGCGAATGTGTGGAGCGCATGGAATAATAATATGCCAGCTGCATCCGGGGAATACAATGGAGATTGCAATGATATTGTGCAACCCGGATTTTTTAGTAAAGTTATCACCCCAAGTAGCGGACACTCGCCTGGATTTTATGCGTATATATTGGTCTTAAAATATACAAATACTCAAGGAACAGAAACCAATTTTACGCAAGTCGCTTTTCCATATAATTCAGCCAATCCGATTAAAACCAGATATCGTGCTGCTGGAACATGGAGTGAGTGGGCATAAATTAATCATAAATACAATATCATCGCTCATGCCAGTAATATCTGGCAGTTGCATCAACGTCTGATTCCGGCTTTTCAACAATCATTTGGATAAAGCCGCCCTCAAAATTAATCAAATATCCAACCTTTGTTTCGTCCCATTTTGTAAATTGTACAGATGTAATGTTGGATCCCATGTTAATTTTTGACGTCTTACTATTTAGTTCACTACAAAGAAGAATTGCAGTTGCTACGTATCTGGACAGCAAGGTTGCTCAGCCTAAAGTCGGTGTGGATGAAAATTCAGCCAGAACGGGGTAACATATCGTTGTATCAGAGATACGGGGCAGCCGGTATACCATGACCTGAGTGCCCTGGTCGGAATATATGTAGAGATTGCATGAGTGAGGTGAGAAGATGAGCATTCGAGACAGACCGTAACAGGTCTTATTTTTATACTCTAAAACAGACAAGAAAAGGAAGTGAGGTATATGAAAATGAATTATGCAGCACCAATTATTGACGGGTACAATGCAGTGACAGGGGCAATCGTGGCAGTCCTTTCGTACATTCTGGGAGAGCACTGGGTCCTTTTCGTGGCATTTCTGGCGCTTAATGTGGCAGACTGGCTGACAGGATGGATGAAAAGCAAAATGGCCGGAAAGGAGAACTCCAACGCCGGATGGAAGGGCGTACTCAAGAAACTGGGATACTGGCTGATGATTATGGTTGCTTTCGGAGCATCAGCTGTATTTATAGAGATAGGTCGGTCAATCGGTGTAGACTTAGGAATTACAACATTACTTGGATGGTTTGTTTTGGCCAGCCTATTAATTAACGAGATCCGGTCAATTATTGAGAATTTTGTGGAGGCTGGATTTAACGTGCCGCGGATCCTGATCAACGGTCTGGAAGTGGCAGATAAGGTAGTGAATAAGGATAATGATTCGGAGGGCGAGTGATCGTCCTCTTTGTGTTGTTGGACATCGCAACGGAAAGGAGTTTTTATGGCACATTTATTTTTGATTGCCGGTCATGGTGACGGCGATCCCGGAGCCTGTGGGAACGGCTACACGGAAGCAGAGAGAGTGAGGGCGCTGGCGGCCCGGATCAAAGCACTGGGAGGGGATAATGTCACGGTAGGGGACACATCCCGGGACTGGTATAAGGACAACCTGATCAGCTCCCTTGACATTGATAAGAGCTGGCAGATCGTAGAGCTCCACATGGACAGCGCGTCAGCATCAGCCTGTGGTGGACATGTTATCATTAAATCCGGATATTCACCGGATGCTTATGATACAGCGCTTGCCAATTTTATCGGCGGCATCCTGCCGGGGCGTTCCCAGCTGATTGTCGGACGGTCCGATCTGGCCAATCCGAACAGGGCTGCGGCGAAGGGCTACTCCTACCGCTTGGTTGAATTCGGATTCGTTACCAATGCGAACGATGTCTCTGTTTTTAACAGTCGAATGGACAATATCGCACGCGGTGTACTGGCAGCCTTCGGGATCGGGGCTGCCGGTGTGGACAAGTGGGTATGGGATGATAACAAACAGGAGTGGTGGTACCGCTATGCGGACGGATCATATCCACGGGCGTGTTGGAAGCAGATCGGCGGCACATGGTATTATTTCGATGGAAATGGTTATGCTCTCCGGAATTGCTGGCTTCAGAACGAAGGACACTGGTACTATTTCAACGATAATTGCAGCATGGCGACCGGCTGGAAATGGGTAGATACCGCATGGTATTATCTGAATCCGCAGTCCGGATCAGTGCCGAAGGGTGCAATGCTGGACGGCTGGCAGTACATCGATGGGCGCTGGTATTATCTGAACGCCATGAATCTGACCGGGCACAAGCACGGTGATATGATCACCGGCATGTTTGACCAGGGCATCCACACCTATTACTGTCGTGAGGAAAAAGAAAATGGAAATCCTGTGGGAAGCATGGTCATGGGATGGAAGTGGATCGATGATGCGTGGTATTATTTCAACGTGGATCTGGATTGTCAGCCTGTCGGGTCAATGCTGAAAAATCATTGGCTGACGGAGAACGGTCATCGCTATTACCTGAAGGATGACGGCAGGATGGCGAAGGATGAGTCGATCGAGATCTCCGGCAAGACATATACCTTCAATAACAGCGGCGAGATGGTGTAAAAAATATCCCCGGGGCAGCGGCTCCGGGGTGGAATATTGTATCATCTTATAGGATTTCGTGTTGCATTTCGTGTTGCATATCAGTCTAAAATGCAACACGGACTATTATTTTTTATAATTAGTATAAAATAACTTAATGCCGGAAACCGCGTATTTACGCGACTTCTGCGGCATCCCCGTAAAAACGGGAATGCATGAAAAAATGGAAGCAACGGGGCTCGAACCCGTGACCTCTCGCGTGTGAGGCGAACGCTCATCCCAGCTGAGCTATGCTTCCATAACAATTATTATAGCACCAAACACAAAAAATTCAATGCTGATTCCCAAACATTATAGGATTCCGTTGAAGGGCAGAAATCCGGCGTGTTAGTATGAACCTGTTATCAGGGAGCCGGAGGACGCCCTGATTTCATGTGATGTTATTAAGGAGGAAAGCAGAATGAAACAGACGGGATTGAGAAAAATATTCTCACTGGTGCTTGCGTTTGTGATGATTTTGAGCACATGTTTTGTCTGGTTGCCGGAGGAAGCGAAAGCGGCGGAGACGCCGTCCATAATCGTATCGGCAGACCGGACGGATCTGTACCGTGGAGATACAGTGAACGTGAGTGTGAGTATGGAGGGCAATGAAACCGGAGCCGGACTTCAGCTGGCGTTTTTCTATGACAGCAATGTGCTGGAACTGCAGGGAGATGCGGTTGAAGGGGATGTATTTGCAGGGGCCTCAGTGGCAGATCTTTACGCGGGAAATGAAGGAGTGATCCGGGCGGCGCTTGTTGCGGAATCCGACGATACGCTGTCGAATGGAACGGTATTTTCCGTAGCTTTTCAGGTGAAAGAGGACGCACCTTTTGGAACTGTGGCGCTGTCTGTCGGAGAGATTCTTCTGGCTGACAACGACTATCAGGTGATTCCGATGACGGTTGTGAACCATGCGGAAAGCATGAATGTGGGTGCGGCGGTAACGGGAATTTCTCTGAATCAGGACTCGCTGACGCTGGTGTTCGGAGAGACGGCACAGCTGGAAGCTGCGGTTGCTCCGGCGGAAGCAGAGGCGGAAGTGACATGGTCGAGCAGCGATCCTGCAGTTGCGTCGGTAGCGAATGGGCTGGTAACTGCAGTGGGACCGGGAACGGCTGTGATTACTGCGGAGGCTGGCGGATATACTGCGGCGTGTGAAGTGACCGTAACCGTCCCCATGACAGGAATTTCAATCAAAGAAAGTACGACGATTCACAGAGGTGATTCTGAGCAGCTCGCGGTCATTTATTATCCGGAGAATACTACAGACGGAAGAAACACAGTTTGGACCAGCTCTGATGCGTCAGTGGCATCGGTGGACGGAAATGGACTGGTGACTGCAGTGAATCCAGGTACAGCAGTGGTTACCGCGGCAGTGGGAGCATATAGCGCTCAGTGTCTTGTGACGGTGGATGCGCCGCTTGAGACAATTGTTCCGGATGAGCCGGAGATCAACCTTATCAAGAATCAGACAGGAGTGATCACTTATACGCTGAATCCATCCGATACAACGGATTCAAGAGAAGTTACATTTGAGTCGTCGGCTCCGGAAACGGTGACTGTAGATGCGGAAGGAAGAATTACGGCGCTGGAGGCGGGTACAGCGATAATTACGCTGACTGGCGCGAACGGCGTGCAGGCGGAGGTTGCCGTGACTGTGACGGAGATCCCGATTGACGAAGTTGTGATCAGTGCGGTAAGCGCAGTGGTTGAAAAAGGCAATTCTCTTGAACTGACTGCATCAGTGGAACCGCAGAACAATACAGATGCTGATCAGGAAATCAGATGGAGCAGTTCGGACGAAAGCATTGCCACGGTTGCAGTAGACCCGGCAGACTCAGGAAAGGCGGTTGTGACGGCGACGGAAAAAGGCGGAAGAGTGACGATTACTGCTTCTGCATGGAACGGAACCAGTGCTTCCTGTGAGATTATTGTACCGATCCACATGGAAGGAATTTCTCTGACGGATACGGTGGAACTTCTCAGAGGAAGAACAACGGTACTGGACGTGACTTATCTTCCGGCTGATACAGATGATGACAGAACAATAACGTGGAGTTCTTCTGACAGCAGCATAGCGTCGGTCGACGCGGAAACAGGAATGATCACAGCCCTGAAAGCAGGAACGGCTGTGATTACAGCGCAGACTTCGACTCTCAATCAGGCGACAGGAGAGCCGTTTACCGCATCTGCGGAAGTGACGGTCGTGGAGAACAGTCTGACGGAAGAGTCCGCCGGACAGATCCATCTCAATATCCCGGAAGAGGGAATCTATAAAGGACAGAAAACGGATCTGAACCAGCTGCTCAATCTGGATGAGATTGTGGAAGAAAATCAGATTACAGACGATATCACAGTAGAGTGGGAGAGCCGGAATGAAGATGTGGCTTCTGTAGATCAGAACGGACTCCTGACCGCAGTAGGAGAAGGAACGGCAGAGATCGTAGCTGCTGTGACTGCTACGGACGGAAACGGTCAGACACAGGTCTATGAAATGACGTTTCATGTTGAAATAAAGGAGATCCCGCTGGAGTCGATTGCTTTTGATAAAGTAATTACGGAGATGCAGGTCGGCGCTGTGGAAACACTGGGAATCCTTTATCATCCGGAGAATACGACGGATGATAAGACCGTTGTATGGTCCAGCTCTGATCCGGACGTACTCTCTGTGGAAAATGGGGTGCTGACTGCGAAAGCGGAAGGAACAGCAGTGATCACGGCTGCCGCAGGAGACAAATCTGTCAGCTGTACCATTACAGTAAAAGCTCCGTCAGAAGCTCCGTCAGAGGAGACACCGGCGGATCCGTCCGCGACAGATAAGTCAGGCGGGCAGGGAAGCGCGGCTGAAACATCCGGAGGAGCGGCAGATACAGGAGACGAAACTTTCATCTATCCATATGTTATCCTGATTCTGGCAGCAGGCGCGGTGATTGCCGGAGTTCTGCTCAGGCGCGGCAGAGTGAGACGTCGTTAGGAAAGGGATAACCGATAACGAGAGGCGGGTGAAAAAATGAAGAAAAAGAAAATGGCAGCTCTTCTGATGTCACTGGTGCTCACTGTTCCATTTCAGACGCAGGTTTACGCACAGGGATCGCAGAACATAGAGACAGAAGAAACCGAAACGGCAGAAGAAGGGACAGAAGCCGAAGAAACCGGTACGTCCGAAGAAGAGGCAGAGGCCGAGGAAACCGAAACGGCAGAAAAAGAGGCAGAGGCCGAGAAAACAGAAACATCAGAAGTGGATATCGTTTCAGAATCCATTCCGGCAGCAAACAGCGTATATCAGGATATTGTGTATGATATCATCGGACATGGTGCGGCCGGGATGGGAGTATACATTGAAGAATATATGGGCAGTGCCGCGGATCTTGCTATTCCGTCTGAAATTGACGGATATGAAGTCATGTCCATCGCATATGGCGCGTTTCAGGATTGCACCTCGCTGGAAACAGTGACGCTTCCGGGGACGATAAGCTCCATTGGAAACAGGGCTTTCATGGGCTGTACGAATCTGAAGAGCATTAATATTCCTTCGGGTGTAAGCGAGCTGGGCGAGGAGGCCTTCCGGGACTGTACCAGTCTCGTATCGGTTGATATGCCGTCCGTAATTTCTTCGGCAGGGCTGGAGAACAGAGTTTTTCAGAACTGTTCGTCGCTGGAGGAAATTACACTTCCGACAAATCTGGTATCAATCGGAGAATGGACGTTTGGAGGGTGTGAATCTCTTACTTTTGTCGAGATTCCGAATTGGGTAACCAGCATCGGAATGCGTGCTTTCTCTGGATGCAGCAGCCTGAAAGAAGTGGTGCTTCCGGGGTCTGTTACCGCGATCGGGACCAGGGCGTTTACATCCTGCGACAGCCTGACGGATCTGAGTTACAGCGGCACTCCGGAGCAATGGACACAAATTGCCATTGATGGGGAACTGGGGAACGGAATGACACAGCCGTCATGGTATTATGAGGAAAGCGGAAGAAACCAGGTATCTATTGTAAAATACGGCGGATCGGCTGCCGAAGTAGTGATCCCGGACAGAATAGCCGGAGATCTTGTGATCGGAGTCAATGAAGGTGCTTTTGACGGATGCAGCCAGGTGACGTCCATTCAGATTCCAGCCGGTATGACAACAATAGAGACGTCTGCATTTTCCGGCTGTACTGCTCTTCAGAACTTTTCCGCAGCGGAGGGGAACGAGACATACCTGACAACAGACGGTGTGCTTTATACGGCGGACGGAACTACGCTCCGCTGTTATCCCACAGGACGGAAAGGAGCATTTACAGTTCCGGATACAGTCAGAACGATTTCTTATAACGCATTCCAGAATGCTTCCGGACTTACGTCCATTACGATTCCGGGAAGCGTACAGATGGTGCAGGCCAATGCATTTGACAACTGTACAGGGCTTCAGACCGTCATCTACAATGGAAGCGAGAGAATGTGGGAGAGAATTACGATTGACGAGAATGGAAACAGCGCGCTGACAGAGGCCGACAGGCAGATGCAGGATGCAGAAACATTTACGGTGCGCTTCGACGCCTTCGGAGTGGCGGAGTATGATGACCTTACGGTGGAGGAATACGGATTCGCGACCCGACCTGCCAATGACCCTGAACGGGAGGGATATGAATTTCTCGGGTGGTACAACGGGGATGAAGAGTGGAATTTTTCCGGAGATGAAGTGACGTCGGACGTTACACTGACAGCAAAATGGATGGCAGACGAACCGGCTTACACAATTCTCGGAGTGACCTACGACAGCAATAATATGAGGACCGGATACCGGATTGTTCCATCCTATTCCAGTTTCCAGCTGAGTGTTGGAAGGGCGCTTGCCACTTATCCGGACAGTGTGGTCAGCATTAACTGGAGCTCCAGCAGCCCGAACGTAGTTAATAATACTACGAACGGCGACTGGGAGGCGAACATTCAGACTCTTGCTCCGGGTGTTGGAAATATCACATGTTCGGTTCGGTCGATCCTGACCGGAGTTCAGTATGATGATCGGACAGATACGGAGACGTTCCATATCCGTGTTGTCAATCCGGCAACTACGGTCAGCCTGGGCGAGAGCACGAAGCAGATGAGGGCAGGAGATACGGATATTCTTGAGATTACCACTTCGCCGGGAAATAACTGGGCGAGAGTGGCGGGCGGATTCCAGCTGGTGTCATCTGACCCGTCGGTGGTTTCCGTTACAACAGATGGATGTCTCACAGCACTTAAGGCCGGCACGGCGCAGATTACGGCGTCGCTTGACAACGGAGCACAGGCGTTGTGTACCGTTACAGTTACCGGTTCCACATCCGGAGGACAGACCGGGGATACGGGAGAGAATGCTGGAGATATTGACGGAAGCGGAAGTATAACGATTCTGGACGTTATGATGTGCCGGGATCATGTGACAGGACGAAGACCGCTTGAAGGTGCGGCGCTGGAGACGGCGGACCTGAACCAGGACGGAAACGTGAATATTCTGGATGTAATGATGATCAACAGGATGGTAACCGGGAATCCGGAGGAATAACATGGCAGAAATAAAAATACGGCGCTTTCCCAGTATGTGGGATGGCGCCGTATTTTTGTGCGATACGCCCGGAGGGCGACCGCCGCGCTTGCACGAGCGGGCATCCGACGGGCAACGGTCATCGAGCGGCAATGCCGCGAGATGAGCGAGATATCGCGGCAATTGAATAGGGGAAGGAATCTTCCTCTATCCAATAACAATGGTTCTGCATTTTTGATATTTTTACGCATGATTCCGGCGTATTATTCCGGAGTTTTTCCGGATTCTTTGAAGATTTTGAATACATGTTCCAGTTCTTTCTGATTTTCCAGACCCAGCTTCCGGATAATCCGCGTCTTTTGGTTGGCAATGGTCTTCTTGGTGGACTGCAGCTCAATATCCTTTCCCATCATAATCTGAAATACACTCATCTCTGCCTCGGTCAGGCAGGAAAGCGCGGAAGAGGCGACCAGGTATTCGTCTGCTGTATAGCCTTCCGCGAGTGCGAAGATATTTTCAACAAGCAGAGAAAGCTGATTTTTAAATATATAGCCGGAAGCAAAGGCCTCTTTCGCGGCTTTCTGGATGATCTCGGGAGAGTCAAGAGCGGTGAAAATCAGAACCTTTGCATTTGTGTGAATGCGGATCTCGCGGGAGGCCCGGATTCCGTCCATGGAGGAAGAACCAAGATGGAGATCCATAAGTACAATATCCGGTGAACACTGGCGCGCGGCTTCTACAATTCCGTATCTTTTCCTGTGGGCGCAGACTACCCGGATCCGGCTGTGTCTGCTCAGCAGCTTCTGTATCATGACGGTGAAATCTTCATCGTCTTCTACAATCATTACTTTAATTAACTGTTCGGTCATGGCGTCTCCTTTCCCGGACTGTGCGGGGCAGACACAGTGTGAATACAGTCCCGTGTCTGTCGGAATCAGTCTGACTTTTTACCTGTATGTAGCCCCGGTGTGCCCGAATCACTTTCTGGCAGTAGGAAAGTCCAAGCCCCATATGCTGGCTGTCGCCTGCGCCGCTGTAGTACGGATCGAAGATGCGAAGCAGTTTATCTTCGGGAATTCCGCACCCGGTATCTGATACCCTCAGTAAAGTAATGTTTCTGGCAGGAGTCTGACAGGAAAAAGTCAGTGTGCCGGTATCGCCCATTGCGGTCAGGGCATTTGCAGTCAGATCACACAGAACTTCTTTCATGTGTTCATAGTCGCAGACAAGATCCGGGCATTTCGGATCCGTGCTGATTACGACATTTCCGGTCCATTCGCCTGTCATTTCTTCTGCTACCGCTTCAAACAGAGCATGAACATTCACCGGAACGGGTTTGAGAGTGAGCTCTCCCGAATAGGCGCTGCTGCGTCGGACAAACTCTTCGATATGGCTGATCGAGTGATCAATAATGTCCAGTTCCTGTGCCGCATCCGTTATATTGAGTGAGCGAATAGACTGGGAACACCAGGAGAGCTTTGCCAGCTCATTTTTCAGCATATGTACGACATACCTCGTATTGTCAGGAAGTTTTGGCTGTTCTCCTGTCCAGTCAAAATATTCCCGGTTGATCCGCATTCCCCATATTCCGTCACGAAACAGGTGATACACATAGTAGACGAAAAGCACAATGAGAATGATGGCATTGCCCTGCCAGAGCTTATACAGACGTTCCAGCTTCAGAAGATGAAACAGAAAAACAGTGATAAGCCAGTACCACAGCGGAAGCAGCCCGATCACAGATACAAGGCGTCTTTGTCGGTAATAAATTGTATTCCGTTCTGTGTACAGTGTGACCAGTATGGGGATGGTTGCCAGTAAGCCGTATATCAGATTATAAGACGCAACGATCAGGTAAGCCGAGGGATTCTCGATTGGAATCACTCTGGTCTGACTCCATGGGTAAACAATGCAGAAAGTAAATACCGGTATAAAAACAATGACACACAGAAAGCGGAAAAGCTTCGGTCTGTACTGATCCAGATGACAGAAATAAAAACTCAGAATCATAACGCATGGCATGGAGATGTAATAAAGCACAGCAGTCAGAATGGAATTTATCAGGTCATTCAGTTCATAGTTAATTCCGAATAAAGTAACCTCCATACCGCTGAGCATTCCGCTATAATAAATATATTCCTTCAGAACGCCGATGCTCAGAAGAAAACCGCAGATACAGCACCACTGGTTTACTTTATTCTTAGGGCTTGAGAGGAAAATCAAACCGTATAAAACCCAGATCAGCAGCGTAAATATCAGCAGAACTTCTGTTGGAAAACCCTGCACAGATATAAATCCCCCTTCATATCATTCAAAGATAAAAACTCAGTTATGACAAATTATGAAGAAAACTCCCGTGCGTGTCAAGCTGTGCGGGGGAAAATGAGAAAGAGTCCCATAAAATTTGGGATTCCGCTATTTAGTTGATTAGGTTCGCCGACTTCCAGTGGAAATATTTCCGAAAACAGGGATACCTTCCAAAACATATTCTGCAAGGGTGGAGACTGTGTTCGGCTTCCGCTCCAGGCGCTAAGGGAAACTAAGGAGTTCCGGGGACGGACTAAAAACAGGGACAGACGGTGAGCAACTCGCATTCGCTCAGAC
>DXGZ01000035.1 GCA_019113645.1 Candidatus Mediterraneibacter vanvlietii
TTCGCAGTTGATTATTCGATGACTTTCCCAGCCGATAAAGCAGAAAACAGACCCCATTTCGAAAACCTTTCTGCAAGGGTGGGGAGTGTGGACGGCTGACTTCGGAGGGCGCTTAGTGAAACTTGGAGTTCCGTGGAAGGGCGTTGGGGCAGACGGTGAGATTGTCTGAGCGAATGCGAGTTGCTCACCGTCTGTCCCTGTTTTTAGTCCGTCCCCGGAACTCCTTAGTTTCCCTTAGCTCCTGGAGCGGAAGCCGAACACAGTCTCCACCCTTGCAGAATACGTTTTGGAAGGTGTCCCTGTTTTCGGAAATATCGTCTCAAAAAGTCAGCGAACCTGATTAACTAAATAGCGGAAGATCTTCGTGCGTCATTCCCCGGAGCATGTTATAATATCCATGTTGACAGCGGCGCTGCATCTCCGGGAGGATATTCCGGTGGCAGACAACGCTCAGATTTGGAGGTAGGTAATTATGATTACAGTAAATGCAATGGGAGACATCTGTCCGATTCCGGTTGTTAAGACGAAGAAAGCACTCGGGGAACTGACGGGGCCGGATGAGATAGAGGTTCTTGTGGACAATGAGACTGCAGTGAAGAATGTGACAAAGATGGCGAAAAGCTCCGGTGCGGCTGCAGTATCTGAGCAGCTTGGAGAGAAGCAGTATCGTGTCCTTATTACAGTAGATGAAGAGGCGGCAGCCAGATTGGGGGCGTCGGGTAAGGCACAGGCGAAGAGTAAAAATACAGCTGATGCGGTTGATGCGGTACAGCAGAGCGCGGCGGGATGCCCGACCTGCATCGGTACTGTCGTGGCTGTGGGGTCTGACCGGATGGGAGAAGGAAGTGAGGAACTGGGACACATCCTTATGAAGAGCTTCATCTTTGCGGTGACTCAGCTTGACGATCTTCCGGATAAGATGCTGTTCTACAATGGCGGCGCAAAGCTCACTGTTGAGGGATCGGAGTGTCTGGAAGACCTTAAGAATCTGGAGGAGCAGGGCGTGGAGATTATGACCTGCGGCACATGTCTGGATTATTACGGAATCAAGGACAAGCTCGCTATCGGATCTGTTACAAACATGTACAGTATCGTGGAGACACTTCAGGGCGCGATGAGTGTAATTCGTCCGTAGACAGGACGGACTGATTTCACTCTGCGCATACCGTGAAGAAAAACAGAGAATAATATCTTGGGAGGTTCCATCAGATGGCACAGGAAATACATTTGACACAGTTTGCAAAGCATGGGGGATGCGCGGCGAAGATCGGACCGGATACATTGTCCCGGATTCTCGGGCGGCTTCCGAAGTTCAGCGACCCTGATCTGCTTGTTGGATTCGAGACTTCGGACGATGCGGCGGTCTATAAGATTACAGATGACGTGGCGGCGATTCAGACGCTGGACTTTTTCACTCCGGTAGTGGATGATCCGTATACATTCGGACAGGTGGCGGCGACGAATGCTCTGAGTGATGTATACGCAATGGGCGGCGAACCGAAGATTGCCCTCAATATCGTATGTTTTCCCGAAGATCTGGATCCCGATATTCTCGGGGAGATCCTGCGCGGCGGCGCCGAGAAAGTGCGGGAGGCAGGAGCAGTTCTTGTGGGCGGCCACTCCATACAGGACGATGTACCCAAATACGGTCTGTCAGTGACCGGCCTGGTGCACCCGGATCGTATTTATAAGAATTTCGGCTGCAGGAAAGGGGACGTGCTCATCCTCACGAAGCAGCTTGGCAGCGGTGTGGTCAATACAGCCGTGAAAGCGCAGATGGCATCGAAAGAAGCGGAGCAGGAAGCGATCCGGGTGATGACCACGCTGAACAAAAAGGCAAAAGAGACAGCGGAGAACTTTACAATTCACGCATGTACGGATGTGACCGGATTCGGTCTGCTGGGGCACTGCGGCGAGATGGCTGCGGCGAGCGGCGCGGTGATCGAGATCGGAGTGAAGGGAGTCGCGTTTATGCAGGATGCTGAAGAGTATGCGCGGATGGGGCTGATACCGGGCGGTGCATACCGGAACCAGAGACATGTGAAAGATCTGCTGGATGCAGGGGATGTGGATGAGGCTTACGTTGACCTGCTCAGCGATCCGCAGACATCGGGCGGCCTGCTGTTTGCGGTTCCGCAGGAGGAAGCGGCAGGATTTCTGGATGCACTGAGAAACGCGGATCTGGGAACGAAAGTGTCTGTTGTCGGGAGAGTGGCGGAAGATGGAGCTGAGCCGTGCATCCGTCTGATTGACAGGGCCGACAACCTGCGCGATAAGGCCGACAGCCTGCTCGATAGGGCTGACAGCCTGCTTGGTAAGGTCGATAACCTGTGCGATAAGACGGATAAGGTATAGATGAGATGAATCTGAAACAGCTGGAGGCTTTCGTGCGTGTGGCGGAGACAAAGAGCTTTTCCTCGGCAGCTAAGAAACTTTATCTCACCCAGCCGACGGTGAGCGCGCACATTGCTTCTCTTGAAAAAGAATTAAATACATGTCTGCTTGTGAGAAACACAAAAGGAGTCTCACTGTCTGAGTCCGGGAAAGAACTCTATGCATACGCGGAGCAGATCCTGGAGCTGGAACAGAAGATCAGGACAAGGTTCGGGCTGGACGGCGGTGCGTCCGGCAGTGTGCTGCGGATTGCGTCATCGACAGTGCCCTCCCAGTATCTGCTTCCGGATATCATGTCGCATTTCCGGAAACACTATCCGGATGAGCAGCTGAAACTTTTTGAGACGGACAGCAGCGGCGTGGTGGAAATGATACTCTCTCATAAGGCGGATATCGGATTTACAGGAACGGTTCTGGAGAAAGGAAACTGCACGTACATCCCATTCTATCAGGATGAACTGATCCTGATCACGCCGGCCACGGAGCGGTTCCTGGAAAGAACGGGCGAGGATATCTGTTCCTGGATCTGCGAGGAGCCGCTGATACTCAGGGAAGAAGGTTCGGGAACGAGAAAAGAGGCAGGAAGGATCTTAAAGCAGCTCGGAGTAGATACCGGCGCTTTGAAGATCGCGGCAGTGATGGAGAATACAGAGACCATCAAGCGTTCCGTGGGAAACGGAATGGGAGTTGCGGTGATCTCTAGGCTTGCTGCCCGGGAAGAGATAAGGAGCGGGAAACTGCTGGCATTTCCGCTCGGGGATACAGGAGGAAGGCGGAACATTAATCTCGTATTTGACGCAGGATATCCCAGCCTTCCGTCAGCAGATAAATTCATAAAAAATATCAGAGAAATGTTTCCGGAATGCGGATAAGCGCCGGAAAAAAGAAGGTCTGTCACTTATAGAAACTTTCTATAAGTGACAGCTTTTTATCATGGTTTTCGATTAGACGGAATGGAAAAATCAACCTATACTTAACTTAGCATCGGTGTGCGGGGAAACAGTGCTTTCCGTACACCAGAGCTGTCGGGAAATACGAAAAACCAGCGGTCCCGGAATATTTTCCGCAGGGGAAAGGAAGTTTCAGAATTATGATTTATATGGATAACGCAGCGACGACGATGCAGAAACCGGAGGCTGTAAAACAGGCGGTTCTGGCAGCCATGGACTCCCTGGGAAATGCAGGACGGGGCGCTTCAAGCCCTGCTTTGGATGCATCCCGGGTGATTTATGCCGCAAGAGATGCTCTTGCCAGGCTGTTTCACGCGGAGAGTCCTTCACGCATCGCGTTTACGGCAAATTCCACAGAGAGCCTGAACATAGCCATAAAGGGCCTGTTCGCGCCGGGGGATCATGTGATCACCACAGTGCTTGAGCATAATTCTGTCCTGCGTCCCCTCTATGAATGCAGGGAGAGAGGGCTTGAACTTACCATTCTCGGATGCGATGAAAAGGGGAATATTTCCTATGATGAGATGGAGCGTGCCATCAGGGACAACACAAAAGCGGTTGTGTGCACCCATGCGTCTAATCTGACCGGAAATATGATTGATCCGTACCGCGTGGGAGCGATCACCGGAAGACATGGGATCCTCTATGTGCTGGATGCATCCCAGAGCGCAGGGGTATGGCCCATAGATGTTCAGAAAATGGGGATCGATGTGCTCTGCTTTACCGGGCATAAGAGTCTGCTGGGTCCCCAGGGAACAGGCGGCATGTATGTGAGGACAGGAGTGGAGATCCGCCCGCTCCTCTCAGGAGGAAGCGGCGTGGATACTTATAACCCGCGTCACCCGTCTCAGATGCCCACCGCCCTTGAAGCCGGGACATTAAACGGGCATGGGATCGCGGGGCTCGGAGCCGCTGTGCGCTATCTGGAGGAGACGGGGCTTGACAGGATCAGGGAGAGGGAACTCTCTTTGATGCGCCGGTTTTATGAAGGTGTTTCCCGAGTATCGGGTATTGTAGTTTACGGAGATTTTACCGTGAGGGAACGGGCTCCGATTGTATCTTTCAATATCCGGGATTACGACTCTTCAGAGGTGAGTGATGAACTGAATGAGACTTACGGGATTGTGACCCGTCCGGGAGCCCACTGCGCCCCGCTGATGCACCGGGCGCTTGGCACTGTGGAACAGGGAGCAGTCAGATTCAGTTTCTCCCACTTTAATACGGAAGAGGAAGTGGATGCTGCCATTCAGGCAGTGAAAGAACTTTCGCAGGAGGAAAAAGAAGTATGAATTTATCTGACTCAAAGAAGAAACTTGCGCTGGCGGGCGCTGTGTGCGGGCTCGTGGCAGCCTGTCTTGCCTGGTTCGGGAACCCGGCGAATATGGCGTTCTGTATTGCCTGCTTTATCCGCGATACCGCCGGGGCGCTGGGACTGCACTCCACGGAGACGGTGCAGTATGCAAGACCGGAAATCATTGGTCTTGTATCAGGCGCATTTCTGATTTCGGTGTCTACGAAGGAATACTGTTCCATGTCGGGCTCTTCTCCGATGACCAGGTTTGTCCTCGGTATGATTCTCGCCATCGGATCACTCGTATTCCTGGGGTGTCCGCTTCGTATGATTATCCGCATGTCAGCGGGGGATTTAAATGCATGGGTTGCCCTGATCGGATTTATCCTCGGTGTGGGAACCGGCGCTTTCGCCCTGAAGAAAGGGTTCAGCCTGGGACGCGCCCACATGGCGAACCGGATGAGCGGCGGTGTGCTGACGGCAGTGATGATCGGAATCCTTGTTCTCGCTCTGGCGACAACGCTTCTTAAGAGCAGCGAGAGCGGACCGGGAAGTATGCACGCGCCGGTTCTCATGTCGCTGGCTGGCGGACTGCTTTTCGGGGTATTCGCGCAGAAATCCAGGATGTGCTTTGCAGGGAGCATACGTGATGTGATTCTGATGAGAAATTTTGATCTGCTGACCATTATCGGAAGTTTTTTCGTGGTGATGCTGATTTTTAATGTTGCGACAGGACGTTTTGTGCCGGCGTTTGACACACCGGGAGTGATCGCGCACTCAGAACATCTCTGGAATATTCTTGGAATGTACGCGGTCGGTTTCGCGGCGGTTCTGGCAGGCGGGTGCCCGCTGCGTCAGCTTATTCTGGCAGGACAGGGATCGTCTGATTCCGCAGTGACGGTTCTCGGCATGTTCATCGGGGCCGCGCTGGCGCATAATCTGGGGCTTGCCGCAAGCGCGACGGCTCTGAATGCGGAGACTCAGGAGATCACAGCGGGAAGCGTGCCGGTGAACGGAAAGGCTGCGGTGATTATCTGTATCATTGTGTGCTTTGTGATTGCTTTTTCGAATAAGAGAAACGAAGGAAAGTAGAGGGAAATGTTATGAGAGAAGTAGACGCAAGAGGTTTGTCCTGTCCGGAGCCGCTCATGCTCACAGAAAAAGCGTTAAAAAGTGGAAAAGATCCGGTTCGGGTGTTGGTAAGTGAGCCGTTTCAGCGGATGAATGTGGAAAAGTTTGCCAGGTATCACGGACGAAAGGCGACCGCCACTCCGATTGAAGACGGATTCGCGGTTGTGATCGAGTAGGATGGAGAAAGAAATGAAACAGTTATGAGAAAGAAAGAGTTGAAACTTGTCGTCACATTTCATACGACAGCGGACGCCATGGCAATGGAGAAGGCGTGCCGGGAGCAGGATGCCCCCGGCAGGCTGATTCCAGTTCCCAGAGTCATATCCGCGGGCTGCGGTCTGGCGTGGTGCGCGCCGCTTTCCGAGCGGGAACATCTGGGCGCTGTTATGAAAGAATACGGGATTGAAGAGGAAGCGCTGCACGAATGCATGGTATAAATGCAGCACAAATCTCTGTCACATTTGCAACACAAAACCTTCACACAATTTTGTTATCTTCTTAGATATGCACAGCGCCGGTCTGCATACATATAAATATGGACGTGGATCGGTCATTTGTAACAGCTGCGTTACATAAAATTAATATCAGGAGGGTAAAGAAGTTGATCGAAGTAAAGAATCTGGTGAAGAAATACGGGAACCATACGGCCGTAGATCACTTGAGCTTTCGGATTGAAGCCGGGAAGATCTATGGCTTTTTAGGCCCTAATGGAGCCGGAAAATCAACAACTATGAATATTATGACGGGATATCTTGGCGCAACAGAAGGCGAAGTTCTGATTGACGGACATGATATCTTAAAAGAACCTGAGGAGGCAAAACGGCATATAGGATATCTGCCGGAACAGCCTCCTCTTTACATGGATATGACAGTCCGGGAGTATCTGGAATTTGCAGCGGAACTGAAAGGCATCCAGAGAGGCAAACGGGAGGAAGCAATCACAGAGGTTGAGAAAATGGTGAGGATCAGTGACGTGGAAGGACGGCTGATCAGAAATCTGTCCAAAGGATACAGGCAGAGAGTAGGGCTTGCGCAGGCCGTGCTCGGATTTCCGGAGATGATTATTCTTGATGAACCTACAGTAGGACTGGACCCGAAGCAGATTATTGAGATCCGTGAACTGATCCGGAAACTGTCGAAGAAACATACAGTGATTTTAAGCTCTCATATTCTGGCGGAAATAAGAGAAGTCTGCGATTATATTCTGATTATCTCAAAAGGGAGGCTTGTGGCGAGCGATACGCCGGAGAATCTGGAGAAGGCGCTGGGTGATCATACAACTGTAGAGATCGAAGCTCAGGCATCTCCGTCGGAGATCCGGCTGATACTCAAGAATGTGCCGGGAATCGAGTCTGTTGAGATGCAGCCGGCTGTGGATTATGTCACAAAGGCGCGCATCCGGGAGAAGAAAGGCGAGGACGTCAGGGAACGGGTATTCCGCGCGTTCGCATCCGCACAGACGCCTCTGCTTACATTGAAAGCAGAAGGAACAAGTCTTGAAGATGTATTTATGCAGCTGACGCAGAATGATACTCTGCCAAAAGCATTTGCAGAGAAAATTCAGTGGGAGGAGGCGGATCAGAATGCCGGCAATTTATAAGCGAGAGTTAAAATCTTATTTTCAGTCTATGGTCGGATGCGTGTTCGTGGCATTTCTTGTAGCGTTTACCGGAATTTATTTTATGGCTTATAACCTGACGGCAGGATACCCGTATTTTTCTTATACACTGTCCGGCTCGCTTATTGTATTTCTTGTTGGAGTTCCTCTGATTACGATGAGGAGTTTTTCGGAGGAACGGAAGAATAGGACGGACCAGCTGCTTCTGACAGCGCCGGTGGGACTCGGAAAAATTGTCATGGGAAAATATCTTGCCATGGTGACGGTCATTGCCATACCGAATGTGATATTTTGTGTTTTTCCGCTCATTATCCGGTCCCAGGGAACCGCATATCTGATGGTGGATTATCTCTCGATTGGTGTGTTTTTTCTGCTTGGCTGTGTATACGCGGCGATCGGCATGTTCCTGTCTTCATTGACAGAGAGCCAGATTATCGCATATATCAGCACGTTTGGCATTCTCCTTGTGCTGTATCTGTGGGACGGAATCCTTTCCATGCTTCCGGGTTCTGCCATCAGCGGACTGATTGGTGTTTTGATCCTTTTGACGGCGGCAGCGTTTTATGTCTGGCGGATGACGGAAAATCCGGTGCTGGCAGGAGGAATTGAACTGATCGGGATTGTGGTTTCGGTTGTACTGTATATCGTGAAATCTGATCTTTTCGAGAACCTGCTTACGAATCTGCTTGGAAGACTTGCGCTGGCCAACGTGTTTACGGACATTACAACAAACAGTATTCTCGATGTAACCGGAATTGTACTGTATCTGTCGATTATCGCGGTATTTGTATTTCTGACAGTGCAGGCGGTTCAGAAGAGACGCTGGAGTTAGGACAGGAGGGCTGGATTGTGAAAACAGGAAATAAATTAAAACAGATCTTTCGTACAACGGGTACCAGACATGGGATGTACAGCGTCGGGCTGACCGTCCTGGCTGTTGCGGTTGTAATTGTATTTAACCTGATTGCGGGGCAGATACCGGAAGCATTCAGAAACATAGACGTAAGCAGCACGAATATTTATGAAATATCCGATACAACAACAGAACTGCTGGACAGCCTGGATAAAAATGTCGATATGACCGTTCTTGCGGTGAAGGATGAGACAGATGAGAGAATTACGACATTTCTCAGCAGATACGAGTCTCTCTCGGACAAAATCAATGTAGAGTGGATCGATCCGGTGCTGCATCCGACCGCGCTGACAGAATACGATGCGTCAGAGAACACGATTGTTGTATCCTGCGCGGATACCGGAAAGACGACAACGATATCCTTCGATGATATTCTCGTTATGGACGAATACTCCTATTACTATTACGGAAGCACATCCTATACGGAATTTGACGGCGAGGGACAGCTTACGGGTGCTGTGAATTACGTGACAAATGAAACCGGCCATACGATCTATCAGACCACAGGGCACGGCGAGGCATCACTTTCGACTACGGTTACAGATCTGATGGAGAAAAACAGCTACACACTCTCGGAAGTGAATCTTCTGATGTCCACATCAATCCCGGAAGACTGCGACCTGCTGCTCATGTACGCGCCGGCGACAGATCTCTCAGAGGATGAGGCTCAGATGTTAAGCGACTATCTCGCAGGAGGAGGAAAAGCTCTCGTGCTCATGGGCGACACAGAACCGTCTGAGCTTACGAACCTCTATGGTGTACTCGAGACGTACGGAATCACCCCGGCAAGCGGCTATATCGCAGATCCGACCAGATGTTATCAGGGAAATTATTATTATATATTCCCGGAACTTTCTGTATCAGGTGATCTGGCAGATAATATTACATCTCAGATGGTTCTGCTGACATACGCCAGAGGTATGAACCTGACAGATCCGGCACGTGATACAATCGCGGTAACTTCTTTTATGACTTCTTCCGATCAGTCCTATGCTGTGACAGAAGATTTCCAGGAACAGGGACAGTATACTCTGGGCGCGGTGGCGACCGAGACGATCAGCAGCGGAGATGAGGAGACAGATTCCGCGGATACAGGCACTTCAGATGAGGATTCTTCATCCTCAACGGACAGCAGTTCCCCGGATACTTCCACGGAAGAAGATAAGGAAGCCCGGCTGACGGTAATTTCAGCAGGCAGTCTGATTGACCAGTCGATTACAGACACATTCCCGCAGCTTGAGAATACACAGCTGTTTATGAATGCGGTTACTGCGAATTTTGAGGGGGTTCAGAATCTGTCTGTCGAAGCGAAGAGCCTGACAGTAGAATATAACACAGTACAGCACGCAGGCCTGTTCAGCTTTATTGTGATCTTCGGAATCCCGGCAGTGATCCTGATCGGCGGTTTCGTGGTCTGGATCCGAAGGAGGAAGGCGTGATGAAAAAGAAAAAAGGCATGATTGTGCTGATTCTGGTGTTGATCGTCCTGCTTGCGGTTTATTTCGCACTGCAGACGTGGAACAGCAGTCAGGAAGAACAGGAGCAGGAAGCAGAGGAAGCATCGCAGATTCATATTACAGAGACGGATGGAGAAGATATCACCGCACTTTCGTTTAATGTGGGAAACGGTGATCTGGCATTTGAGAAACAGGACGGCACATGGGTGTACACTCCGGATCCGGATTTCCCTCTCGCGCAGAGTTATCCGGAGGACATTGCGGCTGCCGTTGGCGATATTACAGCGGACCGGAAACTTGAAAACGGAGATACTCTTGCGGATTACGGGCTCGATGATCCGCAGTATACGATAGAGTTCACTGATACGGAAGGGAATGTTACATCTCTCTACTTCGGAAATATGACGGGCGATTACTACTATGTGACGGCTGGCGATGAAGGAATTGCATATACAGTAGCGAGCACGGCTCTTGACACGCTGAACTATACCATTGAAGATATGGCGCAGCTGGATGAATACCCAAGTATAGGAAGCGGCAATCTGGTAAAAGAAGTGATCACTCAGAACGGAGAGACAACGACCTATGACAGTGAAAATGAGGATCAGTCCGAGGATATTGCCGCAGTGGCGGGAGGACTTGGCGCAGTTACACTGTCCGATGCCGCTGATTATTCAGTGGCGGATGAAGACCTGGCAGGTTTCGGGCTTGATGAAGCATCGAGGATCACGGTAGAGGCGACCTATACAAACGATGATGCAGAGGAAGTTCTTACCCTGTATATCGGTAATGAAGACGGAGAAGGAAACCGCTATGTGATGATGAATGATTCCAGAATCGTCTACCTGATCTCCACGGAAATATGCAATAATATCTTAAACGCAGAGGACTAGACGTAACAGTTCAGCCGCGCCATTCGGAAAACCGCACTGGCGTGCTTACTGCGGCTGCGCCGCTGTTTTCCTCATCTACGGGCACTCAGCTCATGGAGCTGCCCGTTCGAAAAACCATGCGAGCATGATTTTCTCTCACAGGCAGCACCATGGCTGAACTGTTATGTTTCGATTTTATAGGAATTTTATTGACAGCGGACAAAAAACAGAGGAAAATATATCCCGTATCATATTTTTGTAAACAGAAGGGAAACAGATCCTGATTTGCAGCCAGGATCTTTCCCAAGTTCAAAGGATGGATGAAAATGAAAGAAAAATTCATACGTTTTATGCAGGGCAGATATGGAATTGATCAGTTGTCGAAATTTCTTCTCGTAGTGGGGCTTATCTTTGTACTTGTTTCGGCGTTTCTCGGGAACAGTGTAATCGGACTGCTGCTGTATCTGCTGGGCTGGGTATTCGTGATCTATTGTTATGTCAGGGCATTCTCCAGAAATGTTTCAAAACGCTATTCCCAAAACCAGAGTTTTTTGACGAAAACATACGGAATACGAAGCTTTTTCCAGAAACAGAAAAATATCTGGTCACAGCGCAGGATGTATCATATCTATACATGTCCAACCTGCAAACAGAAGATACGTATCCCGAGGGGCAAGGGGAAGATAGAAGTCCGCTGTCCGAAGTGCGGGACAACATTTATTAAGAAGAGCTGATTGCGGCGGCAGACGCAGGAAGGCTCCGAAGGGAGAAAAAAATGTCAGATCCTTACAGTATACTTGGTGTGGACAGAAACGCATCAGATGAGGAGATCAAAAAAGCATACCGCAGACTGAGCAGGAAATATCATCCCGATGCCAACATTAACAATCCGCACAAAGACGAGGCGGAGGCAAAGTTCAAGGAAGTTCAGCAGGCTTATCAGCAGATTATGGATGAACGTGAACGCGGATATTCTTCTTCGGCCGGCGGCTACGGCGGAAGTTCGGGCGGCTCATACGGACAGTACGGCCAGGGCGGCTACGGTGATTACGGTCCGTTCGGCGGTTTTGGCGGATATGGTCCGTTCGGAGGATTCGATGACTCGGGTGCTTACGGCGGAAACCAGACCGGCCATGAGACAGAGAGCGACATCCATCTGCGCGCGGCGGCAAATTACATACGCAGCGGTCATTACAGGGAAGCGCTGAATGTGCTGGAGGGAATAAAAGACCGAAGTGCGCTCTGGTATTTTTACAGCGCTTCGGCGAATTCCGGGCTGGGCAATAATGTGACAGCGCTGGAGCACGCCAAAGAGGCGGTCAGACTTGATCCGGAAAACGCACAGTACCAGATGCTCCTGCGGCGGCTGCAGAATGGGGATTCCTGGTATCAGGAACGGCAGAGCCCGTTCGGATATCCGGTTACATTCGACACGAGCTGCTGTACAAAACTGTGCATCGCCAATATCATATGCAATCTCTGCTGCGGCGGAGGCGGACTGTGCTTTGGCGGCGGGTATTATATTTAGAGCAGGGCACGGATGCCTGCCGGGAAGAAAGAATATACGGAAAAGGGGGGCTTTTAGTATGAAAATGATGAGACTTGGGAAAACAGATCTGGAGATTCCGGAGATTGGTCTTGGGTGTATGAGGATCCCCGGACTGGGGACAAAAGAGAAGGTTCGCAGCCTGATTGACACAGCCATGGATCAGGGGATGAATTTCTTTGACCATGCAGACATTTACGGCGGAGGCGAAGCGGAGGAGATCTTCGGAGAAGCTGCGGCGGATATCCCGAGAGATAAGATGATTATTCAGACGAAATGTGCGATCCGTCCGGGGATCTGCTATGATTTTTCTAAAGAGCATATTCTGAAGTCGGTGGAAGGGAGCCTGAAGAGGCTTAAGACAGACTATGTGGATATACTGCTTCTGCACCGCCCGGATACGCTGATGGAGCCGGAAGAGGTGGCGGAAGCTTTTGAGACACTGGAGAAGCAGGGAAAAGTGCGGTACTTTGGCGTCAGCAACGAGAACGCCATGCAGATGGAACTGCTGAATCATTACTGCGGAGGCAGAATCGCGGCGAATCAGCTGCAGCTTTCCATTGCGCACTGCGATATGATTGATTCCGGATTAAACGTAAATGTACACAATGACGCAGGAATCAACCGTGACGGCGGCGTGCTGGAGTACTGCCGTCTGAAGAACATTACGATTCAGGCATGGTCCCCGTTCCAGTACGGGATGTTTGAAGGAGTATTCCTTGGAAGTGAGAAATACCCTGAATTAAATAAACTGATTGGAGATCTTGCTGAGAAATATCAGGTGACAGATAATGCGATTGCGGTGGCGTGGATTCTGAGACATCCGGCGCGGATACAGACGATTGTGGGAAGTACGAACCCGGCGAGGGTGGCAGATATCTGCCGCGCTTCTGAGGTGCGCCTTACCAGAGAGGAATGGTATGCGCTTTATATGGCGGCTGGAAAACAGCTCCCGTAAACAGCAGCTTTCGTAAATGTTTTATTCAGTAAGCACGCCAGTACGGTCTGCCGGATGACGCGTGTGGAACTGCTGCCTGGACAGAAAAAAGGAGAGCAGGTGTTGTGCCGGTGCATAACATCTGCTCTCCTTTTTTTCTTCGGTTTTGTCTGTTTTTATTTGTGATACCGGATCGTTCCGATTCCCAGTCCGCCGGGTCCCACATGCGTTCCAATGCTCATGGTAAGCGGGAAGTAGACCAGTTCCATATCCGGGAAATTCCGGGCAAGTTCTTCTTTGAATGCATCCAGTTTATCAGGTTCCATTGCAGTATTGGCAAGCCCGACTTTCAGAAGCCCCTGGTCGCGGAGGTGCGATAACCTGGAGTTAATGTCATTGTTGAGGGCCTCGAGCATGATTTTAAAAGCGGATTTCATCCCCCTTGCTTTCGCAAAGGAATCCAGTTTGTCTCCCTGGATAGTGAGTACCGGTTTCAGCTTCAGTACGGTACCGATGGCTGCGGCTGCCGCAGTGATGCGGCCGCCTTTTTTCAGGTATTCCAGAGTATCGACTGCGATATAGATCGATGCGTCAAGTGCTTCACGCTCCAGGATTTCTTTTATCTGAGCTCCGTTTTTCCCTTCAGCAGCCAGAGCTTTTGCGTCAAGTACGGACATTGCCTGAGTAACGGAGATCCGGTGGTTGTCCACTACGAATACCCGCCCCCGATAAGGCTCATCTTCAGCCAGAAGCAGCGCGGTCTGGCAGGTGTTGCTCAGGCCGGAGGACATGGGGATAAAGACGATCTCATCAAATGACTGCAGAAGAGTATCCCACATCGCTGTCACATCGCCGGGAGAGGGCTGTGAAGTTGTGATAGAGGCGCCGGAAATCTGCCGGCTGTAAAAATCTTCGGGCGTGATATCTACGCCTTCAAAATATGTTTTTCCGTCAATGATAATCGGCATCGGGAGAACATGTATCCCGTATTCGGGGCCTTCCGCAGGCATAATCCCGCAGTTGCTGTCTGTCATAATGGCCGTTCCTGCCATAATATCCCTCCTACATCTGAGCTGCGTTTTGCTTTTTAGAACAGAAGTGCGGAAAATATTCTCCGCACAGATGCTGTTTCTGGTTTGACCGTTATTTTAACAGGTGTTAAAATTATAGCAAAATACATTTACAATAACAATGAACAAAAAACAGAAAATGTTAAGTATCTATACAGAAAGGAAAAATTGTCAGGAGATGGAAGACAAACGGATTATAAAGACAAAAAAGAGTCTGAAAAATGCTATGGTGGGGATGCTGGCAAAAGAGGATTTTGAGCATATATCTATTACAGAACTGTGCCGGAAAGCGGATGTAAGCAGAATTACCTTTTATTCTCATTACAGCGACAAATATGCGCTTCTGGATGATATTTTCAATGACATGATCAAGATCGGAATGGCAGATTATTACAGGCGTCAGGAGGAGAACAATCCGGCCAGGAGACTGGCGGCAGGATATGTAAATATGCTGGACAGCATTCTCGACCTTTATTACGAAAGATTTGAGTTTTTTCAGTATACGAGTCCAGAGAAAAACCCGTATCTGGCATCGAGATTTTACAGCATTGTGCTCGAGATGGTGGAACTGCATACAGATCATGTGAGAAAGCGGCTGCGGCTTAAGTATTCGCCGAAAAAGATAGCCGGATTTGTATGCTATGGAATGCTGGGATTTGTAAATGAGTCCCACGAGGAAAATACTCCCCTGGAGAAAATCAAGGAAGACGCGAGAGTACTCCTTACGGATCTTCTGAAATCCGGAATACTCACAGAGAATGAAAATTAGCATGAAAAAATGGAAGCAACGGGGCTCGAACCCGTATAAAGTACTATATAGAGCCAGTATTTATGCGGGTTTCGAGTTTTCGTGTTGTACTTCGTGTTGCATGAATTCCAGAAACTCTTTTTGAGCCTTCTTGCTATCCTTTTTATCGAAAAGCATCAGCCACGCCTGATACTTAGTCTGATCAAAATCTCTCTCGGCTTTCTCAAGATTCAGAACATCTTCGAAATATCTGTCGATCATTGCATCCGTTTCAACCCGTTTGTCGGAAAATGTATGAGTATACACTTTCTTCATTACGCGGTCACTTTTCCAACCTCCACGCTCTAATGCATATTTCTCCGGGACTTTAAGAAAAGCCATAACAGATGCATTTACGTGTCGAAGCTTATGGAAATTCATGATTATTCCATTCTTTTCCATAAGGCGTGAAAACCTCTTGCCGATAGCGGTCGCTGATCCGGGAACCAGTTGATTCTGATCTTCTGGCAGAGCATCTATCAAAGACTTTATGTAATCCGGGATTCGATGCCTTCGGATCCGAGTTGGAGTCTTGGCCAGGTCTTTCCAGGTTTCCTTCCCATCTACATCAATCACAACCTGATTTATCGTAATATAGTTGCCTTGCACAGATTCCCTTGTCAGGCCGCGAATTTCTTCCATTGAGAAGCTGAGCCACATGGCGAGCAAGCTCGGCAATTCAACATCCGTACCCTTTACAATCTTAAATATCACGTGGGGATCGGGAAGATCTATAATTTTTTGCGGGACTTCCGGCAACTTAACTTTCGGAACGTATGATCCGGCGTACTGTGATATAACTGCAGAGATCAATCCATAGGAGTTCCGGACTGTTTTTGGGGATATTGGCCGGGGATTTTTCTTGCATCTCCGGTTTGGGCGTTTGGTTTCCAGATTAATGGCTTCCTGCAGTATATCGTCCGTGAGATCCCGGAGTTCAAGATGCATTATTCCCTGGAAACTGTTTTTACGAATTTTCCAATACTCCTCAATTGTCTTAGGGCTCAGCACTGGATCTGACGTTGCAATGTATCGTCCGATTGCTTCATACAGAGTAAGACGCTCAGGGTGTCTCTTTTTATTGCGATTGCTTAGATAAAATTCATTTGCTAATGCTTCAGCCTTAACCTTCCCTCGGCGTGTAGGATCATCGCTTGTGAACGATTCATATATCCGCTTCCGCTTAGGCTTATTTGTTTTCGGATCAATTACCACTTGTCCGTTATCGTCAAACACAGGCTCGTAATGGCTGAATACCTGGCAGCGCCAAGATCCGGAAGGTAATTTTTTCGCAGTTGCCATAAACATCATCTCCTTTGAAATTTGGGTATAAAAATAACAGATGGTCTCTTGCCACCTGTCACCGAAGATGATACAATATTTTTGCACTTATATGCATCTCTTCGGAGATATTGCCGTCCTGGTGTTGGCGCACCGGGGCGGTTTTTATTTATTTTTTTATTCTACAGGGATGTCGATGCTTACCTCGTCCCCGATCGTATTAAAATCTGAGTCTGTAGGCGCATCAATGTGAAGAGATATACTTGTAATGTCATCTGCCGATGAATTTTGTAATAAGTACATCATGCTACCATTATGGATTACATTACCAATATATTCCCCGTCAATATAATCGCTCAACAACATGTCTGGATCAACCTGTTCTTTTGTGTTTGACGTAAGTGTTGCCTGACCAAGATAAAAGTAAGCTGTATCGTCGGATGTATTCTCTGCTGACACATCTACGACAACGAGAGCAATTTCTTTATCTTTTTCAATACCGAGTAACTGTGCTGCCTCATCCGTTGTCGCAGTGAGTTTTGATACTTGGATCGCATCAATGGAGTATTTAAATGTTCCAGTTTCTCCGCTTATTCCAAGTTCTTTATTTGTGTATACCGGGTCTTTTCTCATTCCGTTCTCTTCTTGCACTTCACCAGAATCTTCCTGTTCAGGCTCTTGTTCAGTCACCTGTTCGGATTCCTCTGATGCTTCAGAATCATTACTATTGTCAGATACCTGTGTAGTATCATTTCCACCGGAAGACTCTTCAGATCCTCCGCATGCTGTAGCAGATACAGCCAGCATACTTGCCAACACGATTGCAACAATTTTCTTTTTCATAATTCTTTCTCCTTCTTTCTCTCGTATTTTTCCGAGAACACCACATATTTATATAATCCCTTTCGGGGTTATACCTTTTCCATGACCGCCAAACATGGGATGAAATAGATTATATAATTATCTACCTCAGTACATACTCCATATTTGTCGCGATAGCAGTCAATACACTCCTGCAAATATTCTTCCGTCACGTCCAACAGCTCCGCCATCTCGTGGCGGCTCTGGCATCCGGCTTGGAAAGCCTTTATAATTCCGGTCAGCCCGATCAGCTTGTTATATCCCCACAGACGAGCCTGTCGCTCCTGTTTGCGGCTACGGACATCATTCATATCAAGGATATTCCCAACGGATGTATAATGATGTCCGAGCTCTTCCGCAAGGACGCAGGTTTTTTCTGCACTTGTTTCAATGTCTTGACGGATGGCAATACGCTTTCCTTTGATTCTCCCATTATTGTATTTCAGGGGCTTTTCCTTTACGATAAGCCCCTACTGATGGGCTTCATCCAAAAGTGCTTCATAATCCATAAGCCAACACCTCCAGTCTATAGTGTAGTATAAAGCTTGTCCTATAAACTGGTCTTAGAAATCATCATCATCCATAATATCATTGTCGGATGTGTCTGTGCCTTCTGGGATGTCTATGTCGGTGCGGGCGTGGGCGGCGCTAAGTTCTGCTTCATGTTCCATATCCTGGATTGACAAAAGTTTTTTCGTATAGTTATCTACCATATTTTTGCGATTATCAGTTAATTTGACATAGTCTTTAAAGTGATTAACCTCTTTATCTTTAAAGGCTGCATAAAGCCCTTCTATAGCAGTGGACGCTGTAGCCATATAGGCTTCTTCCGCCCATTTCATTTCTTC
This sequence comes from Candidatus Mediterraneibacter vanvlietii, assembly GCA_019113645.1. Taxonomy (GTDB): domain Bacteria; phylum Bacillota; class Clostridia; order Lachnospirales; family Lachnospiraceae; genus Mediterraneibacter; species Mediterraneibacter vanvlietii. The sequence goes on from DXGZ01000035.1 coordinate 17,957, forward strand.
CTCATTTTCCCAGCCCATGACGTAGGCAGGGGAAACATTTCCGAGTTTTGCGGCTGCTTCTATTTTATCGGAGGGAATGTTGGTGATTATATTATTTTCATATTTATATAATGTCTGTTTGGATACATTTATTTTGTCTGCGAAAGCAACTTGACTCATTCCTAGTTTCATTCGAATCTCTTTTATTCTTTCACCTACTGTCATGTTAATTCCTCCTTTTGAGTAACTTAATGATAGCACAAAAATGTTATAAAATCAATAATAAATATCTTGACAAGTTACAAAAACGTGTTATACTAAGAGTAACTTTAAAAGATACGGAGGTGAAACAAAGTCTTGATTAAAACAGATGAATTGCGAGGAGAAATTGCCAGAAATGGACTTTCTCAATCAGATGTTGCCAAAATGATTGGTGTTACTCCAAAAACGTTTTATGAAAAAATGAAAAACGGCGTCTTTGGAAGTGATGAAATCGAAATCATGATTGAAAAGTTAAATATTCGAGATCCGATGGCAATTTTTTTTGCCAAGAAGTAACTTTTCAAGATACTAAAGGAGAGTGAGATGCAGGAGTTAGTAACGCTGAAAGGAAATGATGTTTTTACAGATAGCCTGATTGTCTCAAGAGGAACAGGAGTTGCTCACAGGAAATTGAAAGAGACTATCCGAAAGCATCAAAAAGTGATGGAGCGGTTCGGAAAACTTTCTGCCCCATATCAGGCAGAAAGTACCGGAGGAAGGCCGGAAGAGTATTATTTACTGAATGAAGAACAAGCGACATTCCTTATAACTCTTTTAAAAAACACAAAACCGGTGGTTGAGTTCAAAGCAAGATTAGTTTCGGAATTTTACAAGATGCGTCGATTCATCCTCGAGCGGCAGACTCAGGCGTGGATCGAAACCAGACAAGCCGGAAAACTGACACGCAAGGCAGAGACTGACACGATCAAGAAGCTTGTGGAGTATGCCAAGAGTCAGGGAAGCACTCATGCGGATATGTTGTATATGACATATTCAAAGCTGGCGAATAAGATGGCGGGCATTCAGAAGAGAGATGAAGCTACAGTGATGCAGCTTAATAACCTGTCATTGATGGAGAACATCATTCTTCATGTGATTGATACAGGAATCCTGACGGGTAAGCATTACAAGGAGATTTATAAAGACTGCAAGAAGCGGCTTGAGACAGTCAGAGACTTGGCGTATCTGGAGGCATCAGCGTAAAGGAAAAATCAACTGGTAATTATCGTGACAAGTAAACCGTGATTCATATAGGAGGTGAACAGAATGCCAAGATCAATGGTTAAAAACATCCCAGAAGAGCAGAACTGCATTCTTCGCGGAAGTATTAAAAACATGATGGAAATTCGGCGAACAACTGTTCCGGAAGTGGCAAGGAAATCAGGGATGAAAGAAAGTACATTGTACGCAAAGATCCGGAAGCCGGAAACATTCACTTTGAGGGAATTGAGGCGGCTGTATAAGACGCTGCAGGTTCCTGATGAGGAAAAAGAACGGCTTGCACGAGAAGCGATGTGAAGGGAGGTGGGCAACGATGCAGAAAACGACAGTAGAGCCGCAGGGGCTGCAGCTGATCCGGACGGAGAGGACAAGCCTGATCCCGGCGGCGAAGCCGAGAAAGCAGATCAGTGGTCGTGAGTATCGGCGAGCACTGAAAAGAGCCTGGTTCATCGTTGGCGTATTGCTCGGAATTAATTTCGTACAAGCTGTTCTGATCTGGATTCTGCAGGCTGGACCGATCTGAGAGGAGGTGAGACATGATGAAGTTCGGTAAGGCGAAACTCAGGAGAATTCTATCTGAGGAAACCGGAATCCCAGTCCGCGACATTATAGATCACGGCAAATATGAGTATTTCGGAAATAAGGAGCAAATCACAATCGGAAGCTACGTTATTACGGCGTTACACGGAGAGATTAAGATCTGGGAACCGGTGATCACGGAAGATGAGATTGGGTACAGGAACAGGACAATAAAAAGAGCGCCCCATAAAAGCCCGGCAAGGCAAGAGGCGCACTGATAATTAAAAATCAATTTCATTATATCAAAGAAAGAGAGGAAATACAATGGCGGCAAAATCGGAAAATTATAAAACGCTTATTGAAGCAGTTGAAAGATATGTAAATTCTGAAGAATACCCGAAGGTGGAGACGATTTGCGCAATACTCGGCATAGAAAAAGATCAGGGTAAGGGATCAGAAAATGCATAACTACATCTGCGATAACTGCGGAGCCTATCTGGATCCCGGTGAGCGGTGCACTTGCAGAGATACGCATGAGCGCAACTTACAGATGGTGGACGAGCTCCTGACCGAGAATCAGGACGGGCAGATGACATTAAAAGAAACGTTGAAAAGACATTATAGAAATTATATGGAGGTAGAGCATGGCAACATTATACGAGATAGAGCAGGCGATTATGGACTGCGTAGACTTGGAGACCGGAGAGATCATAGATATTGAGAAGCTGGATCAGTTACAGATGGACAGAGACGTTAAAATCGAGAATACAGCCCTGTTTATCAAAAATCTGCTTTCTGACGCAGACCAGATCAGAGAGGAAGAAAAGAAGCTGGCAGACCGCCGCAGAGTGTGTGAGAACAAGGCGAATAGACTGAAAGAGTATTTGTCTGGCTATCTGGCAGGAGAGAAATTTAAGACTCCAAGAGTTGCAATATCATATCGTAAGTCAGAATCAGTTAATGTGTCGGATATCGGGAAAATACCGGAGGAGTATCTGAAACGGAAAGATCCGGAACCGGATAAAACAGCGATAAAGGCAGCGATCAAATCCGGACAGATTATTGATGGAGCTGAAATCGTAGTAAATCAGAATATACAGATTAAGTAGGTGATCAAGCATGGAGACATTTAGAACGTTAAGAGCAGATGAAATTGACTGCCGTGTTGCGACCGTAAAAAGTGCCGGGGTGACCTTACTGTTATACAAGGACGCCCGGTGCGATATGAATATCCTTGATGAGACTGTCGGTCCGCTGAACTGGATGCGAAGTCACAGCCGCGAGAATGCGAACTGTACAGTGAGTATCTGGGACGAGAAGAAGCAGTTGTGGGTGTCAAAAGAAGACACCGGGAAAGAGAGCTTCACCGAAGCGGAGAAGGGGCTTGCATCCGATAGTTTCAAAAGGGCGTGTTTTAACTGGGGAATCGGGCGTGAATTGTATACGGCTCCACTGATCTGGATACCATCCGACAAGTGCGAGATAATCCCGTCTGGTCGGAAAGACATGAACGGGAAAGACATATTGACCTGCTATGATCGCTTCTCGGTCGAGCAGATTATATACGATGATAACAAGGTTATAACAGCGCTGTCAATCAGGAACACGTCTCGTAACCAGAGAGTTTTCGTGTATGACAACCGGAAGAAGGAAAAGAAATGAGATTCACAGGCAGACTGAAAGAACCGATTATCGACTACATAACTGGTCGGCCGACTATCCTGTTTGAGCCGTGTGAGGACTTCCGGCAGACTTATGAGGAATTGAAAGGCTGCGAGAAGCTGAGCCTTGAAATCAAACGATACAGGCGCAAGAGAAGCCTGGACGCGAACGCCTATTACTGGGTGCTGATCGGGAAACTGGCGAAGATTCTTCAGATCTCAAACCCAGAGTTACATAATATGATGCTCAGCCGATACGGTCAGCCAGAAATATTCGAAGGTAAGGCGGTATACATGACAATCCCGGATACTGAAGCCGCGGAGAAGAAGGTGGCAAATGCTACAGACTATCATCTGCAGCCTACTTCGCAGGTTCGTGAGGGGAATGACGGGATTATGTACCGGACATATAAGCTGCTTCGTGGATCTCATACATTTAACAGTGAGGAAATGGCACGGCTGATTGACGGACTGATCGGATGCTGTAAGGATGCCGGAATACCGGATGCAGAAATCGCAACACCGGACGAAAAGCGTCTGCTGAAAGAAAGGTATGGTGTTGAATTATGAAAAAGATCTGGAGCGTGTTTACGGACGATATGAGCCACTGTATCATAACAGGCTCTCCGGATGTACACCTGCACCATATATTTCCGGGAGCGCGCCGGAAACAAAGCGAGAGATGCGGATTCGTTGTCCCACTGGTTTATTACCTGCATGAGTTCGGAAAGGACAGCGTACATGAGAACCCGAACACAGGATTGGACTTGAAGCTGAAGCAGATGGCACAGGAGTACTGGGAATCCCACTACGGGAACAGGAAAGCATTTATCGCCACTTTTGGAAAGAGTTATTTATGATATCTGCGTGGCACTACCCGGCTGCCGCGTTGATATACAGCACTTACTTATGGCAGACAGTATGTCACGATACGTAAGCCATGATGATTCTCCCCGGTATTGTCCGGGGAGAGAAAGGAGGAGCATGGAAGGTCAGATCGAATTACTTGACTATTTAGAATCTCTTGGAGAGAAGGATTTTGATATATTGGATTACATCCCAACTGGTCAGGATAACGCCGTTACACGTTCTGAATTATGCAGACGGACGGGACTTTCTGACCGTGTGATTCGAGATGCTATCCACAAAGCTCGGCGTAATAAGTCCATACTAAACATGCAGGATGGAAAAGGATATTTTATTCCGGATATGAATACGGAAGGTGATAGGCTGGCGCTGAAACGCCATGTTCAGCAGGAGGAAAGCCGGCTAAAAAATATCGGTTGGGCTTTGCGAGAAGAACGCCGAACATTGAAAAAATTCGGCATAGATTGGAGGGAAGATATTGAACAGCAGAAACAAGGGAGTGAAAGGCGAACGTGAGCTTGCAGGAGTGTTAAGGCAATACGGATACGACTGTAGAAGGGGCCAGCAGTACTGCGGCATGAACGGTGATGCAGATGTGGTCGGACTTCCTGGAATACACATTGAGTGCAAAAGAGTGGAACGCTTGAATGTTCAGGACGCAGTGGATCAAGCAAAGCGAGATAAGCGCACTGGGGAAATACCTGCCGTGTTCCATCGCAAAAATAACTGCGACTGGCTTGTAACTCTTCCCATTGACGACTTTATGACGATCTATCGAGAATGGGAGGCAGGACGATGCCAAACAGGATTATAAAAGAGTCCATTCGGACAAGCGACAGTATAAATGAGTTGAGCTGGTTTGAGGAATGTCTGTTTTACAGGCTGATCGTAAGCTGTGACGATTACGGAAGGTTCGATGGGAGACCTCTAATAATTAAAGGAACTTGCTTTCCGCTCAAGGAAGGTGTGACAACAAAGAATATAGAATCAGCCCTATCAAAGTTGACGTCGGCAGGCTTGGTGAAACGCTACGTTGTGGACGGAAAGCCGTACCTGTCCTTGCCATCTTGGGGGCGACACCAGGCCACAAGAGCTACAAAAAGCAAGTATCCGAATCCAGATGATGGAGAAGAGATAGCATCTGAAAACAGTTGTATTCAAATGCATGCAGATGTCTCCGTAAACGAATACGATATTCGTAATCGTAATACGATAAACGATAATAATAAGCGCGGAGCTGAAACTCCGCTTGCTGATGTAGAGCCTATCACGCTGAATGATGGAACTGAATGGAAATGCCCGCTTGCGGATTATGAAGAATATAAGCGACTGTATCCCGGTGTTGATATTGACAATGCATTCAGAGAGATGCGGGCATGGTGTAACAGCAATCCGACGAAACGAAAAACAGCAAGAGGAATTAAACGATTCGTGAACGGATGGCTATCAAGGCAGCAGGATTCGGGTAAAGCATGTAATACGTCGAAACCGGCGAAGAATTTCAACAACTTCGACCGCCGGAACTACGACATGGACGACTTAGAGAGGAGATTAATTCAATGAAAACAGTGGAACTGAATATCCCGCTTCTGGACGCTGAGATCAAGGCGCACCGGATGAAGCATGGAGAGTTTTCAGAACTGATCGGGAAGAGCAGAAGCTATTTAAGCTACGTGAAATCTACCGGGTAAAAGATTCCGAAGAATGTAGAATCCTTGATATGCAAGATGCTCGATAAGCCGGACGGATATTTCGTCAAGAGTTCGGAACAGCCGTCGGTGGGGGTATACAGAGAAGCGAAGATTCTTGAGAATATCGTTTCGAAGCTGGATAAGATTCAGAGCGAAATCGGGGAAATCAAAGAAGCGCAGGATAAGATCTGGAGCAAGGTACACGCTAACACGATCCAGATGGAACGACTGAAAGACATGTGGAAATAGAGAGGAGATCGCAATGGAGAATTTGATTAAATCATATAAGGGCTTCAACAAAGACATGACTTGCAGAAATAAGCAATATGAAGAGGGGAAAGAGTACGAAGAGGAATGTGCAGAAGCGTGTGAATATGGAATGCATGCTTGCGAATATCCGCTTGATTGTTTTGGATATTACGATCCGGCGCATTCGGTATATCACGAAGTTGAGCAGAGCGGAGAGATATCAAAGAACGGTAATGATAGCAAGGTTGCATCAACGAAAATGAAGATTGGGGCGAGGCTGGATATTCGCGGGCTGGTTAGCGCAGCGATAGAATACACAAAATCAAGAACGACAACAGAATACACAGATCCTGAGAGAGCCACAGCCGGAGACCGCGGAGCAGCCACAGCCGGAAACAGCGGAGCAGCCACAGCCGGAAACTACGGAGCAGCCACAGCCGGAAACAGCGGAGCTGCACAGACTTAATTGCTTGAGTGGTAGATGGAAGAACACTAGTCAAATCAGTACTAATACCATAGTTTCCACTTTGATCTAGGCCGGTTATTTGATTTTCTAGACTTGATAGATTGGTTGAAATCGTATAATCACTTACTA
>DXGZ01000036.1 GCA_019113645.1 Candidatus Mediterraneibacter vanvlietii
CTTTGCGACGCTGGGATACGACCCGGTTACTATTGCTGGACTCAGTTCTGCTTTTGCACAGGTTGGAGTAGCGATTGTTATAATGATAAAAACAAGAAACAAAAAGTTAAAAAATGTTTGCGCACCAGCGATTATTTCAGGGTTTTTTGGAATTACGGAACCGGTGATTTATGGAATCACATTACAGAATAAACGTGCATTTATCCTGGCATCGGCTGCTTCGGCAGTAGGTGGAGCAATTATCGGAGGCGCGGGAGTAAAACAGTATACGATGGGCGCAAACGGCATCTTCGGATGGCTTCAGGTTATTAACCCGGCAGTCGGATTTGATGCAACTGTGCTGGCTGCAATAATTGCGTGTGCGGTGTCATTGATATTGGGAATAGTTCTGATGGCAACGGTAGGTAAAAAATCTATAGAATAATTAAATGGGGACGTAGTAAAATCAATTACACTACGTCCTTGATTGTAATTTATTGTAATATCGGAGAATTTTGATCAGGATAATTATGGGGATGAAAAATAAATAAGAATTAATTTGAAACAGGTTTATAGGTTTATGACGAAACAGCAGGACCTGCCGATATCGTTTAGTCGGCAGGTCCTGTTATACATTTTCAAAACTTTATATGAAAATGTATTGACAATACTTCCCGGATAGTATATTCTGATATTGCAAGGCGGTTAGTTACTCAAGTAACAAACTAACAAATATGTGCACATAAAACAATGAGGTGATGTACTTGAATATAAATCCCAATATTGAAAAGCCCATCTTTATCCAGATTGCGGAACAGCTGGAGGACTCGATTTTCACAGGGGTATTCCCGGAAGAGACGAAAATTCCATCTACCAATGAAATATCGGCTCTTCTGAACATTAATCCGCATACGGTGCTGAAGGGAATGAACATACTGGTGGATGAAGAGATTATCTATAAGAAAAGGGGCCTTGGAATGTTTGTGAAAACGGGAGCAGTTGAAAAGATAAGAAAGAAGAGGCAGGGTCAGTTTTATGACCAGTTTGTCGCTGCCCTGATTGAGGAGGCGGAAAAGCTGAAAATGACAAAAGAGGAGATTATCGCACTGATAGAACGGGGGTATGAAAATGAACGCAATTCAGATTAGAAATGTTACAAAGCGTTATAAAGGTGTCACGGCACTTGATCATGTTTCTTTTTCTTTCGAACATGGCAGAATCTATGGATTTCTGGGGAGAAACGGCGCAGGAAAATCAACCCTGATCAATATCATCGCAAATCGGATTTTCAGTGACGAGGGAGAAGTGCTGATTGACGGAATCCCGGCAAACGAAAATATGGGGGTTCATGAGAAGGTGTTCTGTATGAGTGAGGCTGATTTGTATGATACAGGGCTGAAAATCAAAGAGCATTTCAAATGGATGAAAAGATTTTATGATAGTTTTGACATGGATAAGGCACTGGAGATCGCTGCAAAATTTCAGCTTGACACGGAAAAAAGATTCAAGGCCTTATCAAAAGGATATCAGTCGATCTTCAAACTGACGGCTGCTCTTGCGCTAAATGTGCCATATGTGATTTTTGACGAGCCGGTGCTGGGGCTGGACGCGAATCACAGGGAATTATTTTATGAACTGCTCCTGAAAGATTATGAGAATAATGAGAGGACGATTATTATCGCAACCCATCTGATCGAAGAAGTGTCCCATCTGATTGAAGATGTTGTTTTAATTGACAGGGGAAAGGTGATCCTTCAGGAGAGTGTGGAAAATTTGATGGCAACCGGATACTGCGTTTCCGGAATGGCGCAGGAGGTGGAGCGCTACTGCACGGGGAAAAACGTGATCGGACAGGATGAACTGGGAGGTCTGAAACTCGTTTATGTGCTGGGAGAGAGGACACAGATTCCCGCGGGCGGCAGTCTGCAGATTACGGCAATGAATCTGCAGAAGCTATTTGTAAAGCTGACGGAGAAAGGGGAGAACTGAGATGAAAAAACTTGGGATTGTTATTCAGTATGAATGTGTAACATCATTTAAGTATATCTGGCTTTTTTACGCCATCGAATATGCAATTGTGCTGTTGATATCTGTAGTTATCGCAATCTGCACAGGTTCCATGGAACATGTCGGTTCCAACTGTCTGGAAATAAACACCATGATTTATGCAGCGGTTCTGGGGGTTCTGGGATTTCATGAAGATTTTAAGATGCTGCTTCAGAATGGATTCACCCGAAAATATATTTATCTGGCGACGCTTTCTATGTTTGCGTTTATAAGCGGGATCATGGCATTGGTGGATACGGTTATGGGAAACGTGCTGCATTATTTCCTGAACGGATATTTCTCCATGTACGGTGCGCTTTATGGCTATTATCATTTCTTTGCAAATTGGATCTGGCTGCTTCTGCTTTATCTGGTTGTCTGCAGTCTGCTTTATCTGGTCGGCCTGGCAGTTAACCGGTACGGAAAGAGAATTTTGCTTTACCTTGGAGCAGTATTGCTGGGGCTGGTACTGTTTGTGACGGCGATGTTCCGGTATATTCTGCCGGGAGAGACCGTCCGTTCGGTGGCGAAGTTCCTGGCGGGAGCAATGGGATTCATGAGCGATGGAACGAAACAGCTCGGATTGCCGCTGATGACATTGTTTTTGATTGCGGCGGTGCTGGAGCTGGGGGCGTATGCAGTGATTCGGAGAACGGAGCTGAAGTGATGTTATTGTCTGACTTTCCGTGCAACAAATTCTTTTCTGTCTGCATGAGGGATACAGCTCTGACATCGTATACGGAGAAGTCCTGGGGACGGAATACGAGGAGGATACGGAAAGGCTTCGTACGTCGAAAGTATATGTCCAGGTGCTTCAGTCCATAAAAGGAGAGTGCGAGGAAGGCGACATCATTAATGTGAAAGACCGGAAAGAATAAGAAAAAGGCGTGATTGACTTTCATTAAGAAAGCGGGTACATTATTACATGGAGGGTAACTATGTACGAAAAGAAATATGGCATGACCAGAGAAGAAAATGTTTTCTGGGCGAAAAGAAACCTGGTGGACTATATCTGGAAAAGTGCTAACCTGGAAGGAATAGCAGTTACATTCCCTGAAACGCAGACGATTTACGAAGGGATCAGTGTTCAGGGAAAAAGCATTGATGACATTAATTCTATCGTTCAGATGAAGCATGGCTGGCAGTTTATGCTTGCCACATTAGATGATGAGTTAACGCTGGAATATATAAAACGGCTCCATCTTGAACTGGGAAAGATGACAGTTATTAATGCCGGTTCGTTGAGGATGGATGAAGTCAGAATAGCAGGATGCTCATATATTCCGCCGCTGCCAGAGGAAAACGCTGTGAAAGCAGCGTTATCAGAAATAAGCAATGCAGATACCGGATGGACGGAAAAAGCATTGGATTACATGCTTTTTCTTGTAAAAAATCAGTTGTTTTACGATGGGAATAAGCGTATAGCAATGATGATTGCGAATAAAGTCCTGATAACCCACGGATGTGGAGTTCTTTCCGTTGATCAGGAACATCTGGAACAGTTCTTTACATTGCTTGTTAGTTATTACGAAGATGAAAGTAAGAGAGAGAATCTCAAGGGTTTCCTTTATGATGAATGCCTTGATGGATACAAGAAGGGGATGTCGCATGCGGAATAAAACTTAGTGCGACGATCCCCTGCTCTTTTTTCAGATTTAAAAAAACAAGTGAATACCGCGAAGACGGACTGACAGGATGGAACAGGAGGTGCACAGATATGAAGAAAATATGGCGAGAAATCGGATTGAATGAGATTAAGGGAATCAGGATCGGACAGTCGGAGAATATAGATGCAGGGACAGGATGTACGGTATTTCTTGCGGAAAACGGTATGACAGCAGGTCTGGATGTTCGGGGCGGAGGACCGGCATCCCGTGAATCAGAACTTTTAAACCCGCTTGCTGCCGCACAGCTGATACATGGTATTGTGCTGGCAGGAGGAAGCGCCTTTGGATTGGGGGCTGCGGACGGTGTAATGCAGTATCTGAAGGAGCGCGGTATCGGATTTGATGTTGGTCTTCAGGTGAAGGTGCCGCTTGTCTGTCAGTCGGATCTTTTTGACCTGTCAGTTGGAGATCCCTGTGTATGGCCGGATAAGGCTATGGGATATGCGGCGTGTGTAAATTCAGAAAACGGGGGCAATTACAGAGATGGAAACTATGGCGCCGGATGTGGGGCTACCGTCGGAAAAGCTGCCGGAATGGAGTATTGTATGAAGTCGGGAATCGGCAGTTATGCTGTACAGATCGGTGAACTTCAAGTTGCTGCGGTTGTGGCAGTGAACGCGCTCGGGGATATTTATAATTGGAAGAATGGAGAAAAAATAGCAGGACTGTTGACATTGGACAGGAAAGCGTTTCGTGATACCCGGGAAGTGATCTATGCGGACACTGAGGTGGTAGAGAATAAATTTACCGGAAATACAACAATAGGAGTTGTTATTACAAACGGAAAATTTGACAAGAGCCGTCTGTGCAAAATTGCCGGAATGGCACATGACGGATATGCACGCTCAATACGTCCCGTGCATACATCTGCGGATGGAGACTCCATTTATGCTGTATCGGTGGGAAACGTGTCTGCAGATCAGGATCTGACAGGAACACTGGCGGCGGAAGTGATGAGTGAGGCGATTATCCGTGCGGTGAAAAATAGCGAAAGTGCCTATGGTTTTCCTGCGGCAAGAAACTTCTGAAGATCGTTGGGGACGTAGTAAAATTGAATTTCACTACGTCCCCAATTGCAATTTACTATGTCCCAAAGTGAAAGTACCCCCGTCCCTTTTTGTATAGAAATATTTTGTTTTTGCAGATGATAAGCCAAAAACCTTATAAATACGCCATTATTCATACAAGAGAAGAAAAGCAACGATTTTTATATAAATGTAAGTTGTGCTGTTTATGGAGTGATGTGAAAAGTCATAATGCCGATATTCTGGCATTTGTAAAGGTTTGTGGGAATGATAAGATGCTGAAAAACGTGCAAAAAGGGACGGGGGTATCTGCAGTTTGGGACATACTAAAATTCAAATGGGGACGTAGCAAAATTGAATTTCACTACGTCCCCATTTTCATCCGTTTGATTACTTTCAGCCTTGTAAATTCCTCCCTGTCCTTTTCCTCCAGTGCGTTCGAGATCGTATACACGAGTGACGAATACATCGGTATCGTAATATTCTGGAGGGCGTTGGCGCGCTTCTGGGTTTTCTTGATATTGCTTGCCAGACGGTATGCCGCGTTCTCCACCATGGAGAGCTTCACGGTCAGGTCTTTTACTTTCCGGAATGCCTCTCTAGCTTTGTCGATGGATTCGTGAGTTGTACTGAAAGAGTAGGTGGGCTTCCCGGCATCCGGAGTGTATTTCACGTGAGGGATTTCGGTGCCCATTATGCTCCGCGTCTGAATCGTGATGGAATTTTCGATCGGTACAGTATAGGCGAGCAGCTCCACATTGCTGATACCATTCTCAATATTGGCGCGTTGAAGGCACTGATACGCATAGGTAAATGTGGTATCGATCTCCTCCTGAATTGTACGTGCCTCATCGATCAGCTCCATCAGTTCCCGGATAAGTATATTCCGTTTTTTATCCATCAGGTCGTAACCCTGTTTCGCGAGTGCGAGAGAGTTCTTGGCCAGCATCAGATTGCCTTTGGTTGGAAATGTACGTGGATCCATGAAATCCCTCCTTAAAAAAGATTTGAATTATAATTAAAAAACAGCAAAAAGCGGTCTCACAAATATAAAAGCAGATAACTTGTCATTTCCGGTCCGAAAACTCCGCTGCCTCCCGGATCCACCCCATCAATTCATCGTCGATCTCTGACAGATCTGAGATCAGAACATGATGTGTCCACCGGTTCGGGTAAGGCTCTGTGGCGATATCGATACGCGGAGAGTCTACCCGGTGCTCCAGACCGAACGTTACAACAATATAGCTGTCAGGGCGGTCTGCTTTTTTACGCACTTTTGCAAATGATACGCAGGCAAACAGATGCCTGTTGTAAAAAGAGATCTGCGTCTTCTGGACTTTGATCCTTGTATCGGGATATTCCGCGAGGATTCTTCGTTCCAGCTCTGCATAGAGCGGAAGCGCATCAGGGACTTTGTCGAAGAAAAGTAATACCTGTTCGTCCATCAGCCTTTTAATCCTCTTGCCTGTCTGTCCATATCTTCAACTACGATATCGTAGATCTCGCCCAGAGAAGCGCAGTATTCCAACACTTTCCACGGCTCATTTGTGTGGAAATGGATCTTGATCAGTTCTTCATCGCCTACGGCAAGCAGGCAGTCGCCTTTAAAATGTTCGGTAAAATATTCGCTGATTACATCTTCGTCAAGGTCCTCACCTTCAATGAGAAGCTGGGTGTCATATCTGAATTCCAGCATTTTACAGACCTCCTTTGTTTGTACAGTGTATGGATTTATATCCAGTGGTTATCAATTTCATCTTTCAGCAGGCAGAACATATCATAAAATTTGTCTTTTGCCTGTCTTACAATATCCAGTGCTATTTCTTTGTTATAGGAATGAGCCACGTTATTTCTTTCCTGCAACGCTTCAAGCCACAGTTTTTCATCTTTTATCATACCTGCTTTGAACGCTGTCTTTAAAATGAGTTTCGGAGAACCGGTAGCGCTTTGCTCATAACCGTGTTCCTCCAGGATTTCTTTCATCATTTTCCATGACTGTTCAAAACAGACCTCGTATAACCCGACCAAACCTGTGAGTATCACTGTGTCGTAGGGCTCCTGGTACTTGTATATTTCTTTCATATTCGCCAATGCGGAGCAGAAATTTTCATATTTTTTCATAGATCACTTTCCCTTCTTTTTCTATGGAATCCCGCAATTCAGCCTGCATGCAGCGATCCAGGCTGACGATATCATATTCAAGAAGTGTCGAGGTTTCTTCATCCACATCGAGTGCAAACCGGTCAAAATCCCCGCCTGATACAGCCAGATCAATATCGCTTGTTTTCTGAAAATCCCCCCTGGCCCGGGAACCGAACAGTATGACTTTATCGATGTGGTGTTTTTGGGCCAGTGAACGGATTTCTTCTAATACATCTTCCCTGATTCCTGTTTCACTCATATGAAATCATTCCTCCGGCATGGGTTTATAATACTTATCAAGTATCTTTGTATCAACTCTGTCGAGCTCTTCTTTCGGCAGTCTTCCGAGAAGTTCCCAGCCCAGGTTCAATGTCTCTTCCATACTGCGGTTTTCATCTGCGCCCTGGCCGATGTAGCGCTCTTCGAATTCTTTTCCGAATTCAAGATATTTCTTGTCAATGGGCGAGAGCTCGTCTTCGCCGATGACAGACGCCAGGTTTCTCGCATCGCCTACTTTCGCGTAAGCGGAGAAGAGCTGGTTGGCAAGGTCCTGATGATCTTCCCTTGTGTAACCTTCGCCGATGCCGTCTTTCATCAGACGGGAGAGGGAGGGAAGGATGTTGATCGGCGGGTAGATGGACTGTCCGTGCAGCGGACGATCCAGCACGATCTGTCCCTCTGTAATATACCCGGTCAGGTCAGGGATCGGGTGAGTGATATCATCATTTGGCATGGTCAGGATCGGCAGCTGAGTCACAGAACCGTTCACACCCTGGACAATGCCCGCGCGTTCGTAAATCGTGGCGAGTTCACTGTACAGGTATCCCGGATATCCTTTACGGCTCGGGATCTCACCTTTGGACGAGGATACCTCACGCATGGCCTCTGCAAATGAAGTCATATCGGTCAGGATAACGAGGATGTGCATGTTCTGTTCAAATGCCAGATATTCTGCTACGGTAAGTGCTACTTTCGGTGTGATCAGACGTTCCACAACAGGGTCATTTGCCAGGTTCAGGAACATGGCAACATGATCCGCCACACCGCTTTCTTCAAATGTATGGCGGAAGAAATCCGCGACGTCATGCTTTACCCCCATGGCGGCAAATACAATGGCGAACTGTTCATCAGAACCTTCGCCGAGGGAAGCCTGTTTTACGATCTGCGCGGCGAGCTGGTCATGAGGAAGTCCGTTTCCTGAGAAAATAGGGAGCTTCTGTCCGCGGATCAGCGTTGTCAGTCCGTCGATGGCAGAGATGCCAGTGTGAATGTAGTTACGCGGATATTCGCGGCGTACAGGATTGAGCGGCAGTCCGTTTACATCACGTTTGAGTGTGGAGACAATAGGTCCCAGATCATCAATGGGCTGTCCGATCCCGTTAAAAGTACGGCCAAGCATATCGGGAGAAAGGGCGATCTCCATGGGGTGCCCCGTGAGTTTTGTGTGCGTGTTTTTCAGAGACATGTTCTCCGATCCCTCAAAAACCTGTATTACCGCACGGTCTTCATAGATCTCCACGATGCGTCCGATTTTGCGTTCTCTGCCGTCTACTATGAATTCCACAATCTCATCATAGAAAGCGTCCTGTACGCCCTCCAGGGCGATCAGAGGTCCGTTGATGCTGCTTAAGCCCAGATATTCGATTGACATATTGATCGGTCCTCCTTATTATGCGTTCTTTTCCAGCACCCGCTGATAGAAATCATCGATATCCCGACGGTACTGGGCAAACATTTCAAGCCGGTCATTGGGAACATCGTATTTGATGGCAATGACACGGTCAAAGATATTTTCAGATTTTAACACGGACATGGGATGTCCCATGGTAACCAGTGTGCGCGCCTGCTTGTACAGATACAGAATCGTATCCATCATCAGGTACTGCTTCTCCATGGAAACGCAGGTATCGTCCTTGTGGAACGCATTCTGCTGCAGAAAACCGAGACGGATCACGCGGGCGATTTCGAGTACCAGTTTCTGGTCATCAGGAAGCACATCGCTTCCGATCAGCTTTACGATTTCCAGCAGGCTGCTCTCCTGATTGAGAAGAGCCATCAGCCGGTTGCGGTAATCCACAAACTGAGGAGATACATTATCCTGATACCAGGGACTTAAATCGTTCAGGTATTCACTGTAACTGGTGAGCCAGTGAATGGCAGGAAAATGTCTCGAGTAGGCAAGGCTCTTGTCCAGTCCCCAGAAACAGCGGACAAAACGTTTGGTGTTCTGTGTGACCGGTTCGGAGAAATCGCCGCCCTGTGGGGAGACTGCTCCGATGATCGTGACAGAACCGTCTGTTCCGTTTAAATTGTGCATCATTCCCGCTCTCTCATAGAATGCGGACAGACGGGAAGCAAGGTAAGCCGGGAAACCTTCCTCGGCAGGCATCTCTTCCAGACGTCCGGAGAGCTCTCTGAGCGCCTCTGCCCATCGGGAGGTTGAATCCGCCATGATTGCCACATCGTATCCCATATCCCGGTAGTATTCCGCCAGTGTAAGCCCGGTGTAAATGCTGGCTTCACGTGCGGCAACAGGCATATTGGATGTGTTGGCGATCAGAGTGGTACGGTCCATCAGAGGATTGCCGGTCCGCGGGTCTGTCAGTTCCCCGAACTCTTCCAGCACCTGGGTCATCTCGTTTCCGCGCTCGCCGCAGCCGATGTAGATGATAATATCCGCATCCGCCCATTTTGCGATCTGGTGCTGGGTCATGGTTTTCCCTGTTCCGAAACCGCCGGGGATAGCTGCAGTACCGCCCTTGGCGATAGGAAACATGGTATCAATGATACGCTGTCCGGTAATCAGCGGCACGGTTGCCGGGAAACGGTGATGTGTCGGTCTCGGCGTGCGGATCGGCCAGCGCTGTGTCATGGTCAGTTCTTTTGAGGAGCCATCGGAGAGTTCCAGAGTGACGAGCGTTTCGTCAATGGTGTAGTCTCCGTCTGGAACTACATTGATGACAGTTCCCTCTACGTCGGGCGGAACCATGCATTTGTGCACGATGGCGTGGGTTTCAGGCACTTCCGCGATAATATCTCCGCCGTGAAGATACTGTCCCTTCTCCACTGTGATATGTGTCTGCCATTTTTTCTGTCGGTCGAGCGAATCCACGCTGACGCCGCGGGTGATAAACGCTCCGCCGGACGAGTCGGCGATCCGCTCCAGCGGACGCTCGATACCGTCGAAAATATTGTTGAGGATACCGGGGGCAAGTGTGACGGAAACAGCGCTTCCGCTCGCGACAACTTCCTCGCCAGGATACAGTCCGGTCGTCTCCTCATATACCTGTACGGTTGTCATGTCTTTGTCAAGGGCGATGACTTCCCCGACAAGTTTCTGCGATCCCACATAGACCATTTCCGACATGCGGAATCCGGTGTTGCCCTTCAGATAAATGACGGGACCGTTGATTCCATAGATTGTACCGGTGTTAAGCAATTCCGTCACCTCCTAAGAACAAGAATTTGTCATATTCATTGTCGAGCTGTGTCTTAAATGAATTGTCCATCAGTATATTGCGGCTGCGGATCACGGCCCGCACTCCTCCGATAAAATCTTCTTTGCTCACAGTGAGTTCTGCTCCGGTTGTCTCTTCCAGAGCAGCCTTTTTTGAGGCGTCCGACGGGTTGATATAGATAATGACAGGATCGCTGCCTGCGTACCTGACAGCCTGCCGGATACAGCGGATCAGAAAATCATTGTATGCCTCTGTTGTCATATAGTCGTTTACCAGGCTTTTTGCCTCTTCAAATACTTTGTCTTTGAGTTCCTGCTGAACTTTTCCCTGCCGGCGTTTGATCTCGAGCTGTGCTTTGGCTGTTGCCTGATTGAGAGAAAGCCGGGCATTCGTGGTCTCTGCCTTAATGCGGGTCTCCGCCTGATGGCGTGCTTCCGCCTGGTGGTCTTTGAATATTTTTTCCAGAGCTTCCCTGTGGGAGTCTATGATTGCATTTCCTTCGGCGCGCGCCTGTTCCATAGAAGTGGACTGCAGGTGCGCAAGCTTTTCTTCAAGAGTCAAAAGGATCCCTCCTTTATAGTTTCAGTCCGATTGCTTCGGTAATATATGATGTGATAAAGTCCTTCTTCCTGCCTGTGCCGTGCCGGTCGGGAATCTCGACCAGCAGCGGCATCTTCCGCTCGAGACGGAAGGTGTCGATGATGTCGGGAAATTCCCGGCCGAATTTCTCGGTCAGGAGAACGATGCCGACGCTCTTGTCCGCGAGGACGTCTTCCAGAGCTTTCCGGAGTTCGTCGCGCTCGTGGACAACAACACCGTCTACCCCGGCCAGTCTCATGCCAGTGTAGGTGTCTACATTATCACTGATAAGGAACATTTTCATGTTTAGCCTCCTTATTGCCGTACAGCTGCTTCCATCAGCCGCACCATTCATAATCCGCCTGCGGCGAATTATTCATGTTGGGGCGTCCGCCCCATGTCAGGCCCCAGCCTGCCGATCCTTGCGAGCCAGCTCGCAGGAGCCGGCACCCTGTGCCCTGCCGCGCGGCTGACTGGTGTTACAGGTTTCCCAATATCATGAAGGAGATGATCAGTCCGTAGAGGCAGACGCCTTCTGCCAGACCTACGAAGATCAGTGATTTACCGAGGATGCTGGAGTCTTCGCTGAGTGCTCCGAGTGCTGCGCTTGCAGCGCTTGCAACTGCGATACCGCCGCCGATACAGGAAAGCCCGGTTACGAGAGCTGCTGCGATGTATCCGAGGCCTTCTGCCAGACCGGAGCCGGAAGCAGCAGCTTCAGCAGCCTGTACGTCTGGTCCGCCGAGCAGCATGATGGATGCGATGGCGAATGCGCCGAAGAAGAAAAATGCGTTGACTCCAATGGCGCGTTTATAGCGCCTGCGGCTTTTTTCACCGAGGAAATAGTAGCCGAACGGAACGATAATGCTAACGATCAGAGCGATAATGAAAACAATTTTGGTTGCTAAAGTCATGGTAGAATCCTCCCTATTTCTGTTTTTTATTTCTATAAGGTTCAAATGCGTGTCCGCTTCCCTTGTAGAAGCGGCTGAACATCTCGTAGTATTCCAGACGGAGAACCTGGATTCCGACGATCAGGCCCTCGAAAGCACACACGAACAGGTTGCCCGCGATTACGCCGATCCAGTTCGGATTGCCGCTCTCCGCGCCTGCCAGCTGAAGTACAACCTCCATGATCGCCGCATGGCTGACTGCAAAAGCGCCGATACGGATAAAGGAGATTGTGTTTGAAAAATAGCTGAGCAGTGTCTCAAACATCTCGAAAAATCCCTGTACAAGGAACATTGCCTTCCCTGTCTCCATCTTGTCCGCGCGTTTCTGGATCGCCCTTGTGATCGGCTCCCGGAAGAAGATCAGGATCAGCGGGATTCCGAACATAATGGCAAGTATGATACCGCCCGGAAGCGGGTTGCCGGTCATGAACAGTACAATTGTCACAACTACCGCCGCATAGAAGACAAGTCCTGCCACACCGTTCGGGTCAAACCAGGTCCCTTCGATGTCTTTGCTCTTCGCGGCATTGATGATATGAAGGATCATTGCCACGATGATGAGAAACATACCAAAACCAACTGCCACGATAAACACGGTATTCAGCTTCCCGAGGAAGGGCAGCGTGGTCATGTGGTTGATGGGGCGTATCCACAGTGCGGGGATCACGTCTTCAAAACCGAAGATACTTCCGAAGAGGAATCCGAATATTGTGGAAAATACACCGGCGGTTGCAATGATTCCTGCCAGCGGCGCTTTCTTAAAGTGGTAGATAAGCGCGCCTCCGATGAGAAGCAGGAGCCCCTGTCCCACATCGCCGAACATGGCTCCGAATATAAAGGAGTATGTCAGTCCGACAAATACGGTGGGATCAAATTCGTTGTGCGCCGGAAGCCCGTACATCTGGACAAACATTTCAAAAGGTTTGAACACTTTCGGATTCTCCAGTTTTGTGGGTGGTTCGCCGAAGTAGGCGTCATGGTCATCTTCGACTACAACGAACACCTTGTCATCGTCTTTTATCTCATCTACGAATTTTTCAACATCATCTTCTGCCATCCAGCCGCAGAGAATGTAGTAATCTTCCTGATTATCTTCCATGCGCGCCGCGAGTTTCCGGACGTCGAAGTTGTTCGACAATTCCTCCAGGCGGTTCCTTGCAGCGATGAGCTGGGGCGCCCGGTCAGCGAGCATCTCGCCGGCCTGCCTGTCGAGATCTTCCATCTCCAGATTAACCCGGGCGATCTCGCGTTCCAGAGACTGGTATGCGTAGGCCGGTGTTCCTTCGAAATCATCTTTCAGGTCGATGCGCTCAAAATGAAGGGAGCGGAATACCGCGTCTACTTTCTGAGCCTCTGCAGGTGAAACAAAATAAGCCCCGTATACGAAACTGTCATCGCGTTCGCCTTCCACAAAGACAGCCTTGAGATCATCCATGAGATATTTCTGCATCTTATGGTAAAACTCTGCGGCAATACGGCCGAAACGGTAACTGATATACCGGAAGTTCAACACTTTGTGAAGATCGCACTCAATGGGGCGGAAGGGGGCAATGACCTGCTGTTTCGCACGAAGCTCCTCGATCTTTTTCTTTAATTTTTCTTTCTTCTCCTGAAGTGTCTGATAGTCCTCGTTCGCCTTGCGTACAACCTCGAACATGTCGTCAAGTCCAAGTGAAGTGTCAGGAGTAACATCCTCTGCGTTCGGCAGATATCCGACAAACTGGTTCGCTTTGGCAAGTACGTCACGGTACGGGTTGAGCTCCACGAAAGGTCTTAAATTGTCTACGGTCTTAAGTTCTGACAGCGCGGATTCAAGCTGTATCTCATAGCGTGAGAGATACAGGTCGGTGACACGGTCGATATCGTTCCTTGGGCCGGAGATATTTATGAATTTCATTTTAACAATCATCGGGTTCTACCTCCAACGTATGCCAACGTCTCGCTGGGATTTAAACTGTAGCGTACACATTCCATAACGGTCGTCAGCTTTTTGATTTCTTCTTCTTTTAAGAAGAGATAGGTGTTGATCGCGGCAATGGAATACGGATACCGCCGCCGGTCAACTGTATACACATGATGCAGGCATTCCGCATACATCTGTTCAATGGTCAGATCCTGGCGGAAATTATAGTAGCGCGAGTAGAAAGTTTTCGCCGCCGCGGCCTCGAATTCCTCCAGTCCGGGGGATTCTACCAGTTCTTTAACCTGATCTGTTGAAAGTTTATAGTGGATCGGGATGAGCAGCAGATAGATGTCGGCGGGCTTCATATTATAATATTTCTTTGCCCGGTAGATCCACTGCAGGTTTAACAGGTCGATCTTGGAACCCCGATCCCTCATGAAAAGTTCAAGATCATCCTTTTTCAATAATCGCTTCTGTTCCTTCCAGGTGGAAGTATAGAAGTAAAGATCCAGTGTGAGGTTGTAATCATAGAGGGTAACGTTCTGCGCGTCCTTCAGTTTCCTGAGCGGCGCATAGTACTCTGTGCCTTTCAGATTTTCAACCAGCTCATCTGTTGTCCTTGAAGTGATCAGCTTTTCGATCGAAATCTGAGAATAACGGTCGAAAAACGCCTTTTTGTGGTTCAGGTCAAACGGTTGTTTGTAACGGTTAATCACAATACGCAGACAGTAGTTGATCAGATCTATCTCGTAATTTTTCAGGATCAGCCTCATGAACCGACGCTGCTTCTGACCGCAGAAACGGTAGAGCTTCGTGTAGTCGTGATAGAGCGACTGGGTGAGCACTTTTTCGATATTGCCGCGGTGGATCTGGTCTTCTTCCAGTGTGTTGAGCGCATCTGCATAGCAGGTGTTTTTTCTGAGATAGTCTGCAATCTCGGGAACACTGCCCAGGTTGGCCAGTTCGGTGAACTGTTCCGGGGTCAGAAGTTTGCCCTCCATGGCGCGGACTTTAGTCACAATGCCGCTGTATTCAAGTAAATTTCCCATAGGCTACACCTCTGTAATGCGCCGTAATATCTCATGTGCATATTCCGTATGCTTTTCTTCATATTCTTTTTCCAGCGCCGCGATGAATTCCGTGCTCGATCCGCTCTGGCTGTCGAGGATGCCGGAAGTCTTTTCTTCCAGTCCGCTGCGGATGGCGTCAATGCGGAGCTGCGTTTCTTTTTCCAGTTCTGCGTCGAATGCTTTCCGCTTGTTTTCATATTCTTTGTTGAGGACTTCTTTCTGATCCTCGGCATGCTGTACAATGGCTGATGCCGCGTCTTCGATTTCCGTCAATTTGTTTACAATAGAGTCCATAAAAAGCCTCCTGTTTGTAAGAAAATGATAATATACTTTATCATACACCTTTTGTCCAAAAAAGCAAGTTAAGAAGTTGTAACAATGCTTTGACCTGCCAACATTCCCGTGCTATTATTTTATAGGGGATTGGTTCTAGTTTTGTAAAATATGGGGAGGACTATACATGAGACTGCGGAATATACCGAGAGCGGAAGGCACGATTTCTGCGCATCCGGCTGTTATAAAAAGACCGGAAGATCAGCGGGGGTGCTGGAAGCAGGTGTTTGGAAATAAACATCCGATCCGGATCGAGATCGGAATGGGAAAAGGACGTTTCCTGTTAAATATGGCAAAGCAGAATCCGGGTATCAACTTTGTGGGAGTCGAGAGGTATTCCAGTGTCCTTCTGCGCGCCATTGAGAAGTATGACACAGAAGAATTTAACGAACTGAAAAACATCAGATTCGTCTGTATGGATGCCAGAAAGATAGACGAGGTGTTTGCCCCGGACGAAGTGGACAGGATCTATCTGAATTTCTCTGATCCATGGCCAAAGGCAAGACACGCAAAACGCCGTCTGACTTCCGTGGAATTCCTGGAGAGATATGAAAATGTACTTGTGCCTTACGGGACAGTTGAATTTAAGACAGACAATACGGAGCTGTTTAATTTTTCGCTGGAGCAGGTAAAGGAAGCAGGATGGACGCTGCAGAGCTTTACCTATGATCTTCATCATAATGAAGAGATGAATAAAGGCAACATTATGACTGAATATGAAGAGAAATTCTCCAAAAAGGGGAATCCGATCAACAAAATGATCGCGGTCAGAAAACAGGAAGGCACAGAATTGTAATACCCTGCATATACATAGATTAAGAATGGGTGATGTCCGGGAAAAGCCGTTTCAAACGGACATCCTGAACTGACAATGGCAGGGGTATCAGGTGGGAAAAAAGTGCTGGAAGACCTGTATAAGGGAAATGTGTTATTGTAAACCGTGTCTGAACCGGAAAATTCTGTGTATCCGCGACTCGATGAATGAAGTATGCCGGATTCTCAATACGGGAATATGCCCGAAAAATGACGGGAAAAGGAAAAAAGGATAAACGCGGATAAAAAAATGATGAAAAAAGTAAAAAAACACTTGCATTTTATTAAGTTGTCATATATAATATTTCTTGCGTCATCAATAGGGCGTAAGGGATAAGCGCGATTAGCTCAGCTGGCAGAGCACCTGACTCTTAATCAGGGTGTCCAGGGTTCGAACCCCTGATCGCGCACTTTAAAATCGCTGTTTTTGCGGACATTGTGAGCCGCGGGGACGGCGATTTTTTTGTGTCACAAATGGCGTGTTTGCGCGGTTTTTATGTTTGCAACAGAAAAAGCACGAGGCATGGAAAAAGGTACAAAATATGATCAGCAGTTTATGGAGAACACAGTCAGATATTATCTGGATCATCCGGAACTCACATTCAAGAAAGTGTCTGCGAATCGTGGAATTAGTGATTATGTTCTCAAAATGTGGCTTCGGGCAGTCAAGGGAATTTTGCATTCCCCAATAGAGGTTATGAAAAAGAGGAGACGAACCAGCGAAGAATTCTGGTTCAGAAAAAGCCTGGATTCTGCAGGATCATCTCCTTTTTGTGTGACAGGGGTTGAAAATCAGTATTAGTCGACAACACCTCAAGTGTTTTCTTCATTTTTTGTAAATTTCAGGAATGTCTTACGGAAAAGTCTGGGTAGAAACCTCTCAGCGTATTCATGATGAGCTTAAATGTAAGTTCAGCCATATGCTGGGTACTTACGGAAGATCCTTCTGACAGCCAGGCCTTGACCAGCCCGATACAGCCGGAGAGACAGAAGGCGTAGTAGTATGTCAGATCATCCATTTTCTCCGGAAAGGTTTCCTTCAGGGCGTTCAGGCTGTGCTCGGAGAGGATGTTCTCAATCCGGTGCAGAAAAGAGATGTCACCGTTGGGTCCCAGGAGAGCGGCGCAGATATCCCGGTTTTCCGCGAGGATGGAAAAAATATCCTCGATGAACGGGAAACTGTCTTCATTGAACGGACTTACCGGATGGGTATGGATCAGATCTTCAATGTCTCCGGTCAGTTCATTTTCAATCTTTTCCATCATGTCATATATATCCGCATAGTGCAGATAAAAAGTGGAGCGGTTGATGTCCACTTTTTCCACGAGTTCCTTGACCGTGATCTCTTTTAAACTCTTTTCTTTCAGAAGTTCGGCCAGTCCCTGACGGAGCTGGGCTCTTGTCTTCCGAACCCGTCGGTCCATATTTTTGGACATGAAACATTTCCTCCTTAAAAAATAATAGACACCACATCGTTTGCCTATCCATTAACAGACAGAGCAGTGTTACATTAATGATTGTATCTTTTTTATGATTTTACTATAATTCATGATGTCAAAAAAATCAACACAATATCTATTAATGGAATTAATGTTGCAAAAAGAAAGGGGACAGGAGACAATGCTGAGGCAGGAATGGCACAGGCTGTTCAAAAATAAGATTTTACTGATCGTTACAGTCGCGGTCATCGCGATCCCGACAATCTATACTACACTTTTCCTTGGATCTATGTGGGATCCATATGGGAATATCGATAAACTTCCGGTGGCGGTTATCAATCATGACGTGCCGGTCACCTATGAAGATCGGAAGCTGGACATCGGCGGCACGTTGATGGATGAACTGAAAAATAACGATTCTCTGGACTTTCAGTTTCCGTCAGAGGCGGAAGCACAGAAGGGGCTTGAGGACGGCACGTACTATATGGTCATCACTATACCGGAGGAGTTTTCGGCCAATGCATCATCGCTGACAGACACGCATCCGGAGAAGATGACTCTGGCCTATGAAACGAATCCAGGAACGAACTACATCGCGTCCAAGATGAGTGAGACGGCGATGAAGGAACTGGAGAGCTCAGTAAGGGAAGAGGTTACAAAGACGTATACAGAGGTTCTGTTCGACAAGCTTGCGGAAGTGGGTGACGGAATGCAGGATGCGGCGGACGGTTCGGGTGAACTGAAAAACGGAACGGATCAGCTGGCCGATGGAAATAAGAAGATTACCGACAATCTGCAGGTCCTTTCAGAAAGCGCCTTGGTATTTGTGGATGGAAGCCGGGAACTGGAAGTGGGGATTGGCCAGTATACAGACGGAGTCAGCGCCGTTGCAGCAGGGGCAGAAGAGCTGCAAAGCGGTGTAAATGCACTGGACAGCGGTGTAAATAATGCGCAGAAAGGAGGTTCTGATCTGGCGGCTGGCGCGGCGGATGTGGATGATAACATGACTACACTTAATGCCGGACTGTCCGAACTGAATGCGGCGGCGTCGGCCCTTCCGGAGGCAGCGGATGCGCTGAATGACGGTGCGGCTTCATTGAGTGACGGCGCGCAACAGCTTTCTGGCGGGATCGCATCTCTGTCTGACGGGGCGGCAGGCCTGAAGGACGGTGCAGATGCGCTTAGTTCCGGTCTGCAGTCTGCCGCTTCCAGTTCCCAGTCATTGCGCAACGGGGCGGCCGGGATCAGTCAGGCTCTGTCGACACTCGCCGGAGCGGAAGGCGTGCCGGAGGAAGTGAGGGCACAGATCGTAGCAGTCCAGCAGCAGGCGGACGCATTTTCCGCAAGCGTTTCTGCCTATACATATGGTGTCGATGAAGCGGCGGCCGGGAGCGCGCAGCTTGCGTCGGAGATCCCGGATCTTCAGAACGGAATTTCCGCCGTACAGGGGGGCGCAGATTCCCTTAAGAACGGGATCGGTCAGCTTCAGACCGGAACTTCTGTATTGGCGGCACAGGCGCCGGCGCTGGCGAGTGGAATTTCCAATGCTGCGTCAGGGGCGGATCAGCTTCAGAAGCAGGGAACATCGGCGCTCCGGAAAGGAGCTGCAGATCTGGACAGCGGTCTGGGAGAACTGGCACAGGGAAGTGCGAAGCTGAAAGATGGAACGGATACGCTTGTCTCCGGAACCGGACAGCTTACCTCGAGCAGCAAAGCGCTGACGGAGGGCGCGGAAAAACTAACTGATGGAGCCGGCCAGATCAGCAGCGGTGCGGGACAACTCTCTGATGGAAGCCGCGAACTAGGCGATGGGATCAACCGGGTTTCGGAAGGTGCCGGGACACTATCAAAGGAATTGGGAAGCGGTGCGGAGCAGATCCGGAAGACGAATACATCGGATCAGGCGGCGGATATGTTTGCCGCACCGATAGATGCGGAAGAGACACAGATCACGGAGGTGGCAAACAACGGCCATGCCATGGCACCCTATATGATGTCCGTGGGCCTGTGGGTCGGCTGCATCGCGTTCAGTCTGATGTATCCGCTGACCAGTTATGCCGGGCAGATGAAATCCGGTTTCCGCTGGTGGATCAGCAAGGCGTCCGTGCTTTATCTGACGGCGGTTCTCCAGGCAGTAGTTATGATCGGTGCACTGCATATATTCGATGGTTTTACACCTGTGGAAATGGGAAAGACGGTCTTGATAGCGTGCGCGGCGTCACTTGCATTCATGTCGGTGATGTACTTCTTCACCAGCCTGCTGGGACGCGTTGGAAGCTTCCTGATGCTGATCTTCATGGTGATCCAGCTGGCGGGTTCCGTGGGAACATACCCCTATGAACTGTCAGGATCATTTGTGCCGTATCTTCACGATTGGGTGCCGTTTACGTATACGGTGAAAGCGTTCCGCAGCACCATAAGCGGCGGGGAGAGTATCCGGGGCTGCCTTATTTTCCTGCTGATCCTGTTCCTCGTATTTACTGGACTTACGATTCTGGAGTTCACTGTGCGCGCACGGAAAATGCGGGAAGGGAAGACTACATGGATGGTGTGGCTGGAAGAGCATGGACTGGCATGATACATGAAGATTGGTGGAAAAATCGTTGCCTATGAAAAGATGAAATGCTATAATAAGAAAACTTTGTCTGCAGCGAGTGGGACGGCGGTTTTTGTATCTGCGACGAGCCAAAGTCCGTGCTTGCACGAGACCTTGGTGACCGCTTACAATCCCGAAATGTGCCTTTTGGCACTTCCGGTGATTGTGTCTTGAAACAGGAAACTGTGAGCAGTAATCAGTGATTGATTCTATTGCAGCAGTTTGGCATGCAGAAATTCGGAAGTGCAGGGAGAAAGAAAATGAAAGCACCATCACTTGATCAGTGGCTAAAAGAAGCAAAGCAGGATGAGCAGGCGGAAAAGTGTGGAATGTATCTGTTTCACAACGGTGTTGTGCGCAGTACGGCGAAAGCGGAGGTGCGCATGGGAGCAGAAGATGCGGCGTCTGTAACAGGAATGGAATTCCATTATAATGCGGATAAGGTAGCGGAAGCGGAGAAAGAAGCAGGAAGTATGCCGGGGATTTACTATGTCCGTGTGTGGCTGAATGAAGGAATGCTGAAAGTTGGAGATGATATTATGCTTGTGCTGATCGGCGGGGATATCCGGCCGCATGTCGTTGACGCGCTGCAGACGCTGGTAGGTAAGATTAAAAAGACCTGTGTGGAGGAAAAAGAACTGTATTAACGGAAGGTTTTTGTACCTGGCTCTATGAATGGAACAGGAGCTGACCGGCGGGAAGAGCTCCATGTTCCATTCCCTGGAGTCGTAAGGCTATATCATGTTTAAAAGCCGGGAATCAGAAGAACTGTTTGAAAACATAAATTCTTCCGAAGATCATCGGAAATTAATGTGTGGAAACAGATGACAGGAATTCCCGGATCTGTCCGGCGATGATTTTCATCAGACGCTGTCTTGCTTCCACAGCCGCCCACGCGATGTGAGGCGTGATGAACAGACGGTTTTGGTCCGTTACAGTGAGGAGTGGACAGTCTTCTGACATTGGCTCCTGGCAGAGAACATCCAGACCGGCTGCCTTGATCTCGCCGGCGTTTAACGCTGCCGCCAGATCTGCCTCGCAGATGATCGGGCCGCGCCCTGTGTTCAGCAGGAGTGCGGTCTTTTTCATTTTCTGGAATGCTTTGGCATTCATGATTCCTTCAGTGTGCTCATTGAGCGGAGCGTGGATGGAGAGAATGTCGGATTCGGCGAGCAGAGTGTCAAAATCCACCTGCTGATATCCTTCCTGGGCAGGCGCTCCGGAAGCGGAATAATAGATCACGTTTGCGCCGAACAGTTTCGCAATATCTGCTACCCTGCGCCCGATTGCGCCAAGTCCGAGTATGCCCCACGTAAGGCCGTTCAGTTCATGGAATGTTTCGCCGAAATGCGTGAATATCCGGTCATTAATGTAGTGTCCGCCTTTTACATAATCATCGTAGTAGCGAAGATTTTCCATGAGATAGAAGAGCATGGCGAATGTGTGCTGAGCTACGGACTCTGTGGAGTATCCGGCCACATTGCGCCATTCGATTCCGCGTTTCGAAAGATAGTCTTTGTCCAGGTTGTTGGTGCCCGTGGCGGTGACGCAGACCAGCTTCAGGTTCTGCGCGCTGCCGATCGTGGCTTCATTGATCAGAACCTTGTTCACCACTGCTGCGTCCGCGTCCGCGATCCGGTCCGGCACTTCTTCAGAGGAAGAGAATGGATATCTGATCACTTCTCCCAGCTGTTCAAATTCTGTGTAGTCGATATCATCACCAAGTGTTTTGGCGTCCAGAAATACGATTTTCATATTGAATTACCTCCTGTGAAACCGGCGGGCATAAGAAATGCCGCCTTTTATATGATCTGCCGCGCGGAAATCCGGCGGGCAAAGATCTGTGTCTTCAAGTATAACACAGGCGCAGCCTGAACGGTTAGACTTATTCTGCGGGCTTTAACTTCCTGCGACTATTCTGCGGGCTTTGATTTCCTGCGCACTGCTGACGGTGTGCAGCCGTACACCTCCCGGAATGTGCGGTTGAACAGTTTCTGGTTGTGGAACCCGTTTTTCTCCGCGATCTCCGCGATCGGGGCGTCGGTCTGTTCCAGATCCCGGTAGACATGGGAGATGCGGACTTCATTTAGATATCTGAGGAAGGACATGCCCATATTTTTCTTAAAGAAGCGGCAGAAGTATTCCCGGCCGAGACCGAGGTGACCGGCGATATCCTGCAGTGATATGGGTTCGCGGAAATGTTCCTCCACATAAGTAATTACATCGCGAATCCGGTTGAATGAGATCCTGTCTGCGGAGCTGAGGCCGATTTCGTCAGGAGCGGATTTGCGGGAGAAATGCCGGATCAGCTGTGCCAGAACCTGCAGGATGATCCCCTCGGATTCCATCTGCCACGCCGGTTTGTCCGTAATATAAAGCCGGAGCAGGGCCTCCATCTGCCTGCACACGGAGAGATATTCAGGAAACTGGCTGTCGGGAATATCATCCGGGATGCAATAGATTCTGTACAGGTCAATATCCGGTATGTATTTTTCAATGAGCTTTTTGGAAATATGGACACAGATAAACATGGAGGTATCGCTGTACGTGTGGATGCTGTGTACCTGCCGCGAGTCGATCACTGTGAGAAGCTTGTTCTGAATCTGGTATTTTTCACCGTCTATCTGAATGTCCGATCTTCCGTTCAGCTGGTACAGAAGCTCGATCTCCTCGTGCCAGTGCAGGGGATGATAACCGCCGGGCGCGGTGGAGTAAGACAGATAAATTCCTTCCGTATCTACTTTGCGGTAAGTTTCATAACTGAGATCCGGCATGATGCGCCTCCTTTCCATCTGTTACTCTGAATATATGGGATACGGGATGAAAAGTCAATATTGACTTAAAATAAGTCAAGAAAGCGACTGTTTTACCGTGAAATTCTGCGCTATGATATGTGTGTAAACAGAAAACAACCTGATAAAAAGGAGAGATAGATTATGAATACAGTTGCTGTAAATAGAACAAAAGAGTACGAAAAGGAAGCGGTTTCCAGAAAAGATTCCCTGACAGAGAGATTCCTCAGATATTTCGGTGAGAATGCAAGGACTATTGCAATGGGAATGCTGCTTATGAATGGAAATGCCAGCATCTATAACATGTACAGATACGGAAATCTGATGCAGGAAAAACAGTAAGTATCATAAAGAAAGAACAGGAAGCCGGAGGAAGTGCGTAAAACTTTCTCCGGCTTTCGTGTATGCTTATACTTTGAATGGAAAATCATTCCGGAAACTGACCATTGCTTCGAGTTCGCCGTGATGGCAGTGCTCCAGATTCATATATCCGCTGAGGGATGTGGAGAGCTCTCTCATAAGGACGCTGCCGTCGGATGTGTGAAGCCATTGATAAAAGAGACTGCAGATGCTGTGGATGTTCTGCAGATATGAGGCAAACCAGCTGCAGAGCTCAATGATCAGCCGGTTTAAATCCGAATCAAAGATGCGGGCATTGGGGCGGAAGAAGGTGTAATAATAGGTTTTCCATGTATTGATCCATGCCCCGGAGTGCAGATTCTCCTGCAGCAGCGTCTTCATTTCTTCTACATACCGCAGGCATCCCTTAGTATCGAGAGAGGCCACTGCGCGGTAATGCAGATCCCGCTTTGCAAAGAAACTGTCGGTCTGCTCACATGTCAGAGAGCGCAGAAAATGTTTGATTTGGGCGTAGTCATCCTGCCAGGGATCAGAGAGGTCATCAGAGGCGGTAATGTAATTGATCTTTTCCCAGATGAATTTCTGGTATTCGCTTAATTCACCTTCAGGAAGAAAGCCGCGGAGAAGAATCTGGTTGACCATTGTATTGTCATATTCATCCGGTGTATCAGAGGCAGGAGCATCAGCATTTCCCGGGATATCTGTCTGTGCGGTCAGGGCGGAGAGTGCATTGAGGTCAGGGTTCAGAGGCATCTGCTTCAGCATGGTCTGGATGCTGACTAAGACTTTCTGCTGACGTTCGATTTCTTTTTTCAGATGATTGGTCTGAATACGAAGATAGTAGCCTGCTGCATTTGGCGTGTTGAGAACGGAACGGATAACGGAAAGAGACAGCCCCAGATCGCGGAGACGCCGGATCAGGATCAGATCACGGCAGTCTGTCTCTGTGAAATCATAATACCCGTTTCCGCTGTCTGTATCCGGGCGGATCAGGCCTTCTTTTATATAGAAATGAATATTCCGTTTTGTGACGCCTGTTCTGGAACATACTTCCTGAATTCTCATAGCAATGCCTCCAATCCGTACAGTATATGGATGGTTTCTGGGATATTTCCTGCTTAAAATAAGTTTTGTTTATTAATAATGCACTATGATTATAGCATAATATCGTCTGAAATATTGTAAAATCGTACAATTTTTACATTTGACTGTACCTTCTGTGGAGGGTGTAGAGTAAAAGAAAAAGGCTAAGGAGGCAGTCAAATGTTTGAAAAATTGTTCAGTCCGATTACGGTGAAAGACATGGAACTCAAGAACAGGATCGTTCTTCCGGCCATGGGCACGAAATTCTCCGGAAAAGACAGCTATGTCACGCCCAGGCTGATCGGTTATCATGTGGCGAGAGTGAAAGGCGGCTGTGGTTTGAATATGGTGGAAGTCTGCAGTGTACACACGCCCAGCGCACCCCGCGGTTTTCTCTCCATCAGCGAGGATCAGTATATTCCGGGGCTGAAAGAGCTGACGGACGCGATCCATGAAGCAGGCGGGAAAGCGGGACTTCAGCTCTGGCAGGGAAGCCTGGCGGTGGGAATGGATCGCACTGCACAGATTCTTGTGGCAAGCGATATGCCGATGGGACCGGGGATCACACTTCCGGGAGTGACAAAAGAGCAGATCGCAGAAGTGACAGAATGTTTCGGAAAAGCGGCTGCCAGAGCAGTGCAGGCAGGTTTTGACTGTGTGGAATTCCACTGCGCACACAACTATCTGCCTCACTCCTTCCTGTCCGGCGGCATCAATCACAGAACGGATGAATACGGCGGTTCATTTGAAAACCGCGCCCGGTTCCCGCTTGAGTGTATCCGTGCGATCCGGGCGAATATTCCGGATGGAATGCCGCTGTTCATGAGGATCGATGCGCATGACGATTATCTGGAAAATGGTCTGACCATAGAAGAAGTGATCGAATTCTGTAAGCTGGCAGGAGAGGCTGGTGTGGATGTGCTTGATATTTCCCGCGGAAATATTCTCTCGGCAGGTCTGAAATACGAAGTGCCGCCCATTGATATCCCGAAAGCGTTCAATATTGACAACGCGGCGAGAATCCGGAAGGAAACAGGGATGCTCACCATGGGTGTGGGACGTGTCAATACACCGGAACTGGCAGAGCAGATTCTTGAGGCAGGACAGGTGGATCTGCTGGGCATGGGAAGAGCTCAGCTGGCAGATCAGGATTTCTGCCGGAAAGCGCAGGCAGGAGATGTGGAAGACATCGATTACTGTGTGGGATGTAATCAGGGGTGTTATGACGGATTTGAGAACACGGATTCTCCATGCATTACATGTTTAAGAAACCCGGCAATGGGACGGGAGACAGAATGTGAGCTGACACCTGCAGAGAAACCGGAAACTGTTCTGGTGGCAGGCGGCGGAATCGCAGGACTTGAGGCGGCGATCATTCTGCAGAAGAGAGGGCATCATCCGATTCTCTGCGAGGCATCGGATGTTCTGGGAGGCCAGTTCCTGACTGCGGGAGAGGCGCCCAGAAAGGAAGAAATGAAGAATGCGGTGATTGCCATGGCGAAGAAAGCGGAGCGGCTGGGTGTTGAGATTCGCCTGAATACGCCGGTGACACCGGAACTGATCAGACAGATTAAACCTCATACTGTGATTAATGCTATAGGTGCAGAACCGGTGACTCCTCCGATTCCGGGATGTGAAAGTACATTTGTCATTCAGTCCCATGATGTTCTGGATGGAAAGAAGGAGGCTGCAGGAAATGTGGTCATCATAGGCGGCGGAATGGTCGGCATGGAGACCGCGGAGTATCTTGCGCAGAAAGGGGCAAAGGTGACAGTACTTGAGATGCTGGACGAATTCTGCGCTGATATGGGAAGTACGAGGAAGATCTGCGTGACTGAGAGCATTTACGCGGAGGGAATCACGCCGGTGACCGGAGTAACGGTAAAAGAGATCCGGGATCATAAAGTAATCGGGGAGAAGGATGGAAATGAGACGGAGTATCCCTGCGATTATGCTGTTCTCGCAGTGGGGGCTAAGAAGAGGGATGGAAGCGCCCTGGCAGAAGCGTGCTATTCTCTGGAAACCGGGTATTATGAAGTGGGCGATGCAGCAATGGCAAGAAGAGCGCTCAATGCCACGAGGGAAGCATTTGACGCAGCGTTGTCTTTTGACAGGAAAGAAGAGTATCACTATGCGTCCAGACCGAAGAAGGTTGTGTTTGTGACAGGAGCTACGGGAACCATGGGGCAGGAGACGATGAAGCAGCTCCTCGGAAGAAGCAACCGGTTCCACACAAGGATTCTTGCAAGACCGTCGGAGAAGAATAAGAAGCTTCTGAAGAAATATATGTGTCCGGCTCTGGAGATCGTATGGGGAGATATGATGGACTATGATACCATTAAGAGATGTGTAGATGGCGCGGACTATGTTCTCCACATCGGCGCAATGGTTTCGCCGGCAGCGGATCATTATCCGGAAAAGACGCTTTATACCAATATCGGTTCAACATTAAATATTATCAAGGCGATCAAGGAACAGCCTGACCCGGATAAAGTACATTTCGCATATGTTGCTACAGTGGCGATGACCGGAAGCCGTCTGGAGCCCGTGCAGTTCGGGCGGGTGGGAGACCCGATTAGCCCATCCATTCATGATTACTATGGAATCTCGAAAGTATTTTCCGAGGCAGCAGTGTTCGACAGCGGTTTGAAATACTGGGTATCCATTCGCCAGACCGGACAGCATCCGAGCGCCGAGGGAGCGGGCGAAGAGCCGATCATCTTCCATCAGCCGCCGAACAATGTGCTTGAGTGGAGTACATCAATCGAATCCGGTATCTGTATGGCGAATCTGTGTGAGGACTGGGTGGATGAAAGCTTCTGGAGAAGAGCGTACAACTTAAGCAGCGGGAAAGAATACCGCATGACGACATGGGAACTTTCCAAACTTTCCCTTGATCCGATGGGAATTAACTATGAGGATATCTATGATCCGGAGGACCTGGCGAGATTCAATTTCCACGGACAGTATTACACAGATGCGGATGTACTGGATGAGTATCTGCATTTCCGATGCATCCCGGGTTCTGTCTACTGGGCAGGCGTGAAAAACGAGATGGAGCGGATGATGGCAAATCCGATGATTGCTGCCATGATGCCGACAGCGGAATCCATGAAGGCGCACAATAAGGAAATCGCAGCCAAACGTATGGGACCGGTCTGGATGGATGAGAACAATGAAACAGACTGGATCAATGCCTTCTACGGTTCTGCGGAAGAAAAACATAAGGCAAGACCATTTCATCTGTATCACCCGAGCGAGGAGGAGACCTGTCTGAATCACGGGTATGATGAAGAGAAAGGACTTGAAGCACAGACGAAGGAAGATCTTGAGAAGGCGGCGCAGTACAGGGGCGGCGAATATCTGGAGGAAGAAGTGAAAGACATCTATACTCCGGTGAAATGGAAATGCGCTTTCGGACATGAATTTAAGATGTCTGTCAATGCAGTGCTTCACGGCGGTCACTGGTGCCCCGAGTGTCTGAAAAAATCATGGGCGTATCCGAAGATCGCACGGAAGAATCCGTTCTACGCGCAGGTGTGGGATTCCCAGCACAGTCCGGAGGAAACTTATGAGATCCCGATGGAGTACAGCGCTTATGAGATCGCGGAAGAGCTGAAGAAAAAGTTGGGGCTGGATGATGAGCAGCAGTAAGACAGCGCATGAAATAATGTAAAGAAACTGTGAAAATTCTGTATTTTTTATAATCCTGCTTGTCATGGGGGTCCCCGTACAGTATATTAAAGGCAGAACAGGGCGGAATGCCAGGATGCAGGAAATGAAAGACAGGAGGACACAATTTATGAGTGGATTTTTTTCACGTTCCAGCAGCAGAAGACGTTACCCGAATCCCAACATGGGCGGCGGCCATTATAAGAAAAAAGGCCTGTTTGGAATGATGCCGGGACTGGGCAGCTTTTCAGGATCCGGAAGCAGCAGACAAGGAAAAAGATATTCAAATGCAGGACAGATGCGCTGTCCGAGGTGCGGAGCTTCTGTACCGGCAGGATCGAAATTCTGCCTTTCCTGCGGAGAGAAAATGGAATCAAATGCGGCGTTCTGTATGAATTGTGGAAAGCCGCTGCCGCCGGGTGTCAGGTTCTGTCCGGAGTGCGGGACTCCGGCTTCCAGATGAGGAGGCCGGCCGGATCAGGAAGCCATATAAGAAAAATCGGAGATTACACCGTAGTGTCCTGTATCGGAAAGGGACGCTACGGTGTCTGTTTTCTCGCGCTGGATCCAAAAGGCAGAAAGGCAGTTCTGAAGAAGTTTCGTCCTCACATGTGGAAGAAAAACCAGTCAGCCAATCACTATGAAGCGGTTATTCTCTCCGGACTTTCGCATCCGGCAGTGCCGGAACTGCTTGGGGTAATCAATAATCGGAAAGGGTATTATTTTGTGCTGGAGTACAAAGACGGTTCTACTCTGGAAAACATTCTGTTCAGACAGAAAAAGGTCTTGCGCGAGGCGGATATCTTCCGGATCGGCCTTCAACTGTTCGAAGTGTTGGAATATCTCCATTCACGGAATGTTGTTCACGGGGATATCAGCATTGCGAATATTATCGATAACGGCAGCCGGATTTCGCTGCTGGATTTTGGCCTTGCCCGTTACGCGGACGGTGAGAATATGCGATTTAGTCTTGATTATGCAAGGGCGGCAAATGTGCTGCTTTATCTTTTGTATTCCCGGTATTCGGGAAATGGGAGAAAGCCGTGGCATGAGGAACTTCCTCTTTCAGATCAGCAGAAGAATTTTTTGAAAAATCTGTTTCAGAGAAAGGAAACATTTGCGGATACAAGGGAGGTAATGACCGGTTTCCGGGAGTGTTTCGCTCAATATCAGTGTGGATCTGCAGATTGTGCAGATTGATCTGCATCATGGAAAAGAAAATGCGAAAAAAATAAGCTGGGAGAAAAAACATGTGTGGAAGATATTTTATAAATGACACGCCGGTGCAGGATGTGTATCCATCGCAGCAGGCGATTGTACTGGCCGCCGACCCGAATCTGCCGGGAAACGTAATCACAAAACAGATGATATGGGGATTCCCCGGTATACAGAATAAAGGATTTTTGATCAATGCAAGAGCTGAGACTGCGCTGCAGAAAAAGACATACAGGGAAAGCATTCTTTTAAGGCGCTGCGTCATTCCCGCAAGCAGTTTCTATGAATGGAACAGGGCAAAAGAGAAATTTGCCTTTGAACGTATGGACGGAGAGAAGATTTTTATGGCGGGATGCTATAACTGGTTCGGGGAAGAAGAGCGGTTCGTGATTCTTACAACAGCGGCTAATGCATCCGTTGCGCCTGTCCATGAGAGAATGCCGCTGATGCTGGACGGGGACGAAGTGAATGCATGGATTCTTGATGACAGTGTGACG
Source organism: Candidatus Mediterraneibacter vanvlietii (assembly GCA_019113645.1). Taxonomy (GTDB): domain Bacteria; phylum Bacillota; class Clostridia; order Lachnospirales; family Lachnospiraceae; genus Mediterraneibacter; species Mediterraneibacter vanvlietii. The sequence goes on from DXGZ01000036.1 coordinate 29,623, forward strand.
GAACAGATACTCAGCAAGGTTCCGGGCGGATTGAAGAGCAGGACAGATTATGAACAGATGACGCTGTTTTGAATTGAGAACAAATGGGATTGTTTTGGAATAAATGAGGGTGTTTTGGATAGCGTTATTTTGGATAACGCTTGACAATTCGCCGGTTCGTGTGTAGGATAATAACCGATATCAAAAATTACATAAGATTGATGACAAGGGGAGCTTGTATGACAGGCTGAGAGGAAGTTATGAACTTCGACCCATAACCTGATTTGGATAATGCCAACGTAGGGATGTGTTATGTGTGCGTTTTTTCTGCCCTTTTGTTTTCAATCTGAGAACAGGAGGGTTTTTATTATGTTTGATTTACTCGTAAATGCGGACGGCGGTCTGACAACAGCCGGATATGCTGTCACGATTATTGTCGGGATTGCAGTCTTTGCGGCGGCGGTGTTTTTCTCCGGAAGAGGGAGTGAGAAAAAACAAATGCCGGTAAAGCATCTGGTTTTCTGCGCAATGGCACTTGCGCTGGCGTATCTTACTTCCTATATCCGGATTTTTAAATTCCCGTGGGGCGGAAGTATTACCTTGTGCAGTATGCTTTTCATTGTCCTTGTGGCAAACTGGTATGGAGTGAAAACCGGTGTGTCAGTAGGGCTTGCTTACGGAATTCTTCAGTTTATCCAGGATCCTTATGTACTGTCCTTCTTTCAGGTGTGCTGCGATTATATTCTGGCATTTGCGGTGCTGGGGCTGGCCGGTGTTTTTGCAAAGAGCAGGAACGGTCTGGTCAAAGGATATATACTGGCAGTAATCGCGAGAGGTGCGTTTCATGCGCTGGGCGGATATCTGTACTGGATGGATTATATGCCGGACAGTTTCCCGAAGGCACTTGTCAGCGTATATCCGATCGTGTATAACTACAGCTATCTGTTGGCTGAGGGTGTGATTACATTGATTGTTATATCTATTCCGGCAGTCGCGAAAGGACTGAACCGGGTGAAAAAGACGGCAGTAGAGTAGATATTTTACAGATCGAAGAAGCGGTTTTTATTTGATTTTAGAAGCAGGACAGTTTTGGTTAGCTGTCCTGCTTTTTACAGTCAACAATAATATAATTCAGATTGTTCTCAAACGGAGGAGCTGATTCGGTGATCAAGACTGCCTCATCAGGAGATGCAAATTTCCTGAAGGCAGTTCTGTTGTATTTGGCAGAGTCGGCTATAATGTATACTTCATCTGAATTTGCTATAATTTCTTTTTTTATTTCATAATCCCGTGTCGAGGAATAGAATCCTTTTTTGTTTACAGCGCTTGTACCTAGAAATGCTTTGGTGATATGAATATCTTCCAGGCGATTGTAGACAGAGTCATAGATTGCGTCGGAACCGGTGGTAATATAGCCACTGCAGATATACGCCTTTAGACCGGCGCTGCCAAGAAGTGATATTGCAGATACACTATTTGTAACAGCCAGTACATCTTTTGCTGAAATAAAGGGAATCATTTTGTTTACAGTTGTGCCTGCGTCAATGAAAATAATATCTTCGTCTCTGATAAGGCCTGCTGCATATTTGCCAAGCGTGATTTTAATATCTGTGTTTAAAGTTTCGCGCATGTAGATAATGTCGCTTGAGGCATATTCTGGCCCTAATGACGCCATAATATGAGTGGAATATACAATGCCGTTTTTACAGGTCAGAACTTTTCTTTCAGTCAGATGCTTGATATCACGGCGAATTGTTGCAATGGAAACATCAACTTTTTTGGCAAGTTCCTCTACACGGATTTCTTTGCATTCAATTAATATATTAATGATTCTGTTCCAGCGGTCAATAATCATGATAGCCTCCCGAATTTTTTATTTTTGATTATAGTAGCACAAAATTTGATGCTTGAGTAAGAAAAATCAAAATTTAATTTATTATTTTCGAAAAAAGGAAAAATATGATCAAAAAATGATTTTATTAAATAAAAATGAGTCATTATGTGATTTGACATTGTCGAAATATGGAGATAATATAATAAAAAATTGGATATCCGATTAGGTTGTGAATATGTTTAAAGGAGGAATACAAATGGGATTTAAAGAGGGAAAAGAAAGAGCATTTACCTTTTTTCAGAAATTTGGACAGACACTGCTCGTTCCTGTTGCCATCCTTCCGGCAGTAGGTCTGCTCTATGGTATCGGTATGGCAATGACATCGGAAACGTTAACCGGGATTGCGCCATGGCTGACTTCCGGAATCTGGCCTACTGTGGCGGCTATGTTTTCCGGAATTGGAAGCGTAATCTTTGGAAATCTGTCTCTGCTGTTTGCTGTCGGAGTCGCTGTCGGGCTTGCGAAAAAAAATGATGGTACCGCAGGTCTTGCGGCGGTTGCGGGCTATTTGATTATGAATATTTCAATCAGTATTATTCTTGGACTGGATGCGGATAAAGTGGCTGCGGATACAACGTTATATCAGTCAGTGCTGGGGATTAATACGTTAAGGACAGGAGTTTTTGGTGGTATCGCTGTTGGGCTTGTGGCCGCGTGGGCTTATAACAGATTCCATACGATTAAGCCTCCGGAGTATCTTGCCTTTTTCGGAGCAAAACGATTTGTTCCCATCATTACGTCTGTGATGTGTATTGCCTTGGGGGCGGTATTTACAGTAATCTGGCCGACAATCTCCAATATCATTACAGCATTTGCGGATTTTGTAATTACGCAGAATACAAGTGTCGGGCTGTTTTTCTATGGAATTATTGTAAAGGCATTGAACCCGTTGGGACTGCACAATGTATTCTGTACACCGTTTATGTTTCAGTTTGGTTCTTATACTACTCTCGCAGGCGAGGTTGTCAGTGGCGATAAGGCAATGTTTTTTGCACAGATGACAGATGGGGTTCAGAATGTAACGGCAGGTCTGTTTAATATGGGTAATTATGCGATTGATACGTTCGGAATGATCGGCATCGGCCTGGCAATTTATAAAAATGCGCTACCTGAGCGTAAGAAAGCAACGGCGGGTATTCTGATCAGTGCCTGCTTTACTTCCTTTGTATGCGGAATCACGGAACCGCTTCTTTTTACCTATTTGTTTGTGGCTCCGGCTTGTTTCGCAGCATATTGCGTGCTGAACGGATTATGCTATACCGTATGTTATCTTCTTGGAGTTCGGATTACAGCTTCGTTTGCCGGCGGAATTATTGATTACCTGATCATTGGAGTACTGGGAGATGCGCCGAAATGGTATCTGCTTCCTGTGATAGGCATTGTGTTCGGATTACTTTTCTTCTTTATAGATGATTTTCTTATCCGGAAACTGAACTATCAGACAGTCGGTCGTGAGCCGGTGATTGCAGGAGAATTTGAAGCTACTCCGCTTGCGGGAAATCTTTCTGATAATGCACTGGCAATAATCGATGCATTGGGGGGAAGCACTAATATTCAGGATATTACCTGCTGTGCAACACGTCTGCGAGTCAGGGTAGAGATGCCAGAATCTGTAAAGAAGGAAGATCTGAAGCAACTGGGGGCAAAAGGCGTTATAGAAAAAGGAAATAACTTCCAGGTTATTATCGGGACGAGTGTACAGAATGTGCTGAATGAAATAGAAAAGTATCTGGAATAGACACCGGAAATCTTACAGGTGAACAGAAACAAAATTGGAGGTGCCAGATGATGAAGAAAGGATTTCTTTGGGGAGGAGCCGCTGCGGCAAATCAGATAGAAGGGGCAGTGCTGGAAAATGGGAAACAGTACAGTGTCTCAGATGCTCTGATTCATGGAATGAAAGGAGAGATAGATCCGGACGTGAGGGGATGTTATCCCACCCATAGAGGAGTTGATTTTTACTATCATTATAAAGAAGATATTCGTTTGTTTGCAGAAATGGGATTCAAGGTTTTCCGCATGTCCATAGCCTGGACAAGGATTTATCCAACTGGGATGGAGACAGAGCCGAATCAGAACGGACTGCAGTTTTATGACAGAGTGTTTGATGAATTGCATAAATATGGAATCGAACCGCTGGTTACGCTGTGTCATTATGAAATGCCGCTTTATCTGGCGAAACATTATAATGGGTTTGAGAGCCGTGCTACAGTAGAGGCTTTTCAGAGATACGCGCGGACGGTTTTGGATTATTTTAAAGAGAAGGTGAAATACTGGGTAACATTTAACGAAATTAACGTGATGATGATCTCTCCGTTTTGCGGAGGGGGAGTGATAAGATACAGAGAAAACAGAGCGCAGACAATCTGGCAGGCAACGCATAATCAACTGCTGGCGAGTGCATGGGCGGTGAGATACTGTCATGAAATAAATGCGGAAGCACAGATCGGCTGTATGATTGCTTCCGGCCCATGGTATCCATTTACCTGCCGTCCGGAGGATGTGTTCCTGGCTTTAAAGAAAAACTGGCAGACGTATTTGTTTAGTGATGTCCAGGTGCGCGGGGAATATCCGTTTTATATATATAAATACTGGAAAGATCATGGAGTCACTATTCAAATGGAAGAGGAAGATTTGGGAATTCTGAAAAATACAGTTGATTTTGTCGGAATCAGTTATTATCAGAGTCGATGTGCAAGCACAGATCCAGAGGAACAGGAAAAAGCACAAGGGAATCTTTTTCAGTCTGTGCGCAATCCGTATTTAAATATAACAGACTGGGGATGGCCGATAGATCCACAGGGATTTCGTTATACACTGAATATGTTGTATGACAGATATCAGAAACCGATATTTGTGCTTGAAAATGGTTTTGGGGCAGTTGATGTCCTGGAAAACGGCACTGTTCATGATACATATCGGATTGAATACTTAAAATCACATATCGTGGCAATGCAGGAAGCAGAGGAAGATGGCGTTGAAATTATGGGATATACTGTATGGACTCCGCTGGATCTAGTGAGTTTTTCGACAGGAGAAATGAAAAAACGATACGGGATGATATATGTAGATAAAAAAGATGACGGATCAGGGTCTGGCAAACGCTATAAAAAAGATTCATTTTACTGGTATAAAAAGGTAATTTCTGACAATGGGATTGCTAAGGAAGGAGAACACGTATGAATCAGGAGTGTTTAAAGAAATATCTGGAGTTTTATTCTGGTGAAAACAGAAAAGCAATTTATCTGTGTTTTGCAAAGTTGATTGATGCGGTCAGAAGCCAGAATTTTTCTGAATTATATAATATTCTTACGGAAGATTGTATTGCAGAGTACAGCACCACAGGAAAGGCACAGGGGATTAAAAATATAATTGAAATGCTGAGATGGCCGGGACCGGAATGCAATATTAGAAAATCAACGATTTGGAATTTTGTTGCACGGTCAGATACCAGGGGAAACGGACAGCAAAGTGCATATGTTCAGAATATTATGGCGATTGATGATGGAGTAAATGTGTTTCCGTTTACATTTGGAGGAATATACTGCAATACATATATAAAAACAGAAGAGGGGTGGAAAATCAGTCATATCAGATTTGATCTTGTTTATGCAGATGGAAACAGCTGCTTTGTGCTGAACAACTGGACGCTGGTAGAAGCGGAAAAATATTCCGGCCACAAGCCCGTTATTGTTGCTGAACTGGACGCCCCCTGGTATGTTATTCCGGAAGACAGTGAGCCTCAGACAGATGCGGAACAGATTTTTGAACTTCAGTTTAAAAAAACATTTGGATTTGATCGCGGGGAGTTTCACCTTCCGTTAAGTGTTGCAACAGAAGATATGCGACAGTTTACCGAAGAACCGGGAAACAGAAATTATGTGAATTTCTTAAAATATAAGCAGCATAAAGAAACGAATCTGCAGCATGCCAACAGAATGGGGGCATGTATAATTAAAGGCGATTATGCGGAAGCGATTATGCCAAGAGGGGAGGAGCACAGACTGAGGGATCGCGTTTACAATCGGGAGAATATTCATTCTATGGTTACGACCGGCTGCCATAAGCTGTATGCTAAAAAAATAGATGGGCAGTGGAAGCTCTATAAAATAGAATTTGGATTAATGCCAAATGAAGAGATGAGATTTATTCCTATGGCCGATGATGTTGTTGCCTATGATGAATTTGTTCTTGGAAAGGAGTGCGATGAACATGAAAATTTCCATAGTTAAAGATTTTTTTGAATATTACGGTCAAAATAATTTGACTTCTTTTAAAAATCTGGATGAAGAAGTGCAGATTCGATATTCTACCCTAGGTGAACATAGGGGAAGAGAAAATGTCATTCGCGCATTGCGTACAGAAGGAGAGTATGGAAGCAGGTATACCGTAATGAGTAATCCTATTGAGTATAAGCTGCGTGAGAATGAAGTGGTTATAGTAAATGCATTTCACTATTTTGTAAAAATAGTAAAAAATCAATATTCCCCTTTTATCGCTGGCGGAAAATATAAGTTTTTATTTGATGGAGACAGGATAAAATCCATAGCGTTTGATCTGGAAGCTGAAATGGGAAATACATATCTGGCAAAATCAGAATGGAAATGGCACATGCTTGAAGAGACGAAAAACAACCGTTTCGTAAAGCTGGATAATGCAGTGATTTATGGAAAAACAGAAGAGGAAGAAATTGTCTCAGTAATTTACTCCTTGTTTCTCATTGCGGATACCGGTCAATATGAAATGGCCGACAGATATATATGCAGCAATGCAGTCTGCCGACTTGCAAGGACAACATATAGTGAACAGTTTGGTCTGACAGGAGACAGTCAGAATACAGTATTGGCAAAAGAATACATTCGCAATAATAAGAAACTGGAGGATCAGAACCATCACAGCTGTCATATTTGCGAAATAAAAAGAGATGGCAGCAGAGCAGAAGTTATGTTGGAGATGTTTGAACCGACAAAACTTGGATTTAAACATTTTGACGCACTTAGTGTATATAAACCCTATTACAATGAACAGTGGGATATTCAGCTTATAAAAGAGGAATGCTGGAAAGTGAAAAGCATGTCATACAGACCGATTTCGAGATTTGAGACAGTCGGATATTCCGTGTTGGGGATTTAAAGATATGAAAGTATATATTTTGGATTATGGCTGGCTTGAGGGCGATATTAACTGGATGGCGGCATTGAAAAATTTTGCTACAAAAAATAATAAAACAGTTTCATCATGCTGGACCAGATTTCCGGAATACGGAGTTCTGATAGAAACAGGAGAACGGTGGATCCTTTATGATACCGGCAGTCATCCGGATGATTATGACAGAAGCATACGATTTCCTTTCTACTACCGAGAAGGACAGGGAATAATCAGTCAGTTAAATATGCTTGGGCTTCAGCCGGAAGATGTTGGAACAGTTGTGCTTTCTCATTTGCATGATGACCATGCAGGAAACATTCACCTCTTTCCGCACGCGGATATTTATATAGATTGGGCAGAATATACCTATATGGAAAAGTACAGATCGGAAAGTCGAGTATTTCAAAATCTGAAAGAGATGGAACGGATCCATCTTTTTAAGGAAGATTTTTATATAGATACAAATATAGAAATATTGCGGCTTCCCGGTCATAGCCCTGGACTGGCAGGAATGTATCTTCATTCAAAAGCCAAGCCGATGTTTTTTGTATCAGATGCGGTTAATATGGCAGATAATTATGGTATACCGCCTAAAGCGGCAGTCGGATTATTTGATGAAAGACTTTACTTTCAAATGATAGAAAATATCCGCAGAGTAGAAAGAGAAACAGGAGCGCAGATTATTTTCGGACATGATTTTGAGCAATTTGAAAAGATGAAAAAGTGTCCGGAGCATTATGAATTGTAGCAACAGTTCCGCTATTTAGTTAATTAGATTCGCTGACTTTTGAGACGATATTTCCGAAAACAGGGGAGCATTTTAAGACGTATTCTGCTGAGGCTGAGGGTATGGGCAGGCTTCCGCTCCAGGGCCTAAGTGAATCTAAGAAGTTCCGGACATGGACTAAATGCAGGGACAGACGGCGAGCAACTCGCTTTGCTCAAACAATCTCGCCGTCTGCCCTAACGTCCATGTCCGGAACTTCAAGAATCACTAAACCCCTTCCGAAGTCACCCTGCCCACACCCTCAGCCTCAGCAGAAAGTTTCTTGAAATAGGGGCTGTTTTCTGCTTTATCGGCTGGGA
>DXGZ01000037.1 GCA_019113645.1 Candidatus Mediterraneibacter vanvlietii
ACAATGAGATTGTTTGAGCCGCAGGCGAGTTGCTCATTGTCAGTCCTGCTTTTTGTCCATGCCCGGAGCCGTTAGTTTTCCTTATTGCCCGGAGCGGAAGCTGAACACAGTCTCCCTCCCGGCAGAATACGATCTGCATATGCTCCTGTTTTCGTCCGATTTGAAACCGGTAATTATTGAACAAAATAGCGGGAACTATCACTGTACACTCATGCCGCCTCTGTGCTATAATCAGATGAATACAGAAAGGAATTATAGATTATGTGGATTGCAGATCAATGGAAAGATTATGAAGTTATCGACTGTTCAAAAGGGGAGAAACTGGAGCGCTGGGGAGACTACCTTCTCGTGCGTCCCGACCCTCAGGTCATCTGGGATACACCAAAGAACCATAAGGGATGGAAAAAGATGAACGGCCACTACCACCGCAGCAAAAAAGGCGGAGGAGAATGGGAATTCTTCAGCCTGCCGCAGCAGTGGCAGATCCATTATAAAGATCTCACATTTAATTTAAAACCGTTCAGCTTTAAGCATACCGGACTCTTCCCGGAGCAGGCCACGAACTGGGACTGGTTCTCTGAGAAGATCCGCCGTGCCGGACGTCCTGTCAAAGTCCTGAACCTGTTCGCCTACACCGGCGGAGCCACACTCGCCGCTGCCGCAGCAGGAGCACAGGTTACGCATGTGGATGCGTCAAAAGGCATGGTGACATGGGCGAAAGAAAACGCTGCTTCCTCCGGACTTCAGGATGCCCCCATCCGCTGGCTGGTAGATGACTGTGTAAAGTTCGTGGAGAGGGAGATCCGCCGCGGGAATCACTATGATGCTATCATCATGGATCCGCCTTCCTACGGAAGAGGTCCGAAAGGCGAGATCTGGAAAATAGAGGACATGATTCACCCGCTGATTAAACTGTGTACGAAAATCCTCTCAAAGGACGCCCTCTTCTTCCTGGTCAACTCATATACTACAGGGCTTGCCCCGGCTGTGCTCACCTATATGATCGCAACTGAGTTAAAACCGTGGGGCGGACATGTGGAATCTCAGGAAATCGGGCTTCCGGTAACTGAATCCGGACTGGTGCTTCCCTGCGGAGCATCCGGAAGGTGGGAAGCCAAATAGTAATCTGACATAACTTCCCGCATATAGAATGCAAAAGGACTTGAAGTTGACGCTCCAAGTCCTCTTTATTTTTGCAGGTATAATCTCACAGCTGATTACGAAAATACTGCGCTTTAAGTGCACCAATCTTGCTGTCAGTCTTTCTGGAAATAATAATCATCCAGCGCATAAGTTTTCACCGGAGTAATATGCAGCTGGTACTTTTCTATTAACTCCACCAGCCGCTGCCCATCAATCAAAGTTACTGTATTTCCTCCCTGCACAGCTTTTGCCTGCGCCTGTTTTGTAAAATAACTGGTCGTAATGAAAATACCATAATCCGCATTAAAGCTCATCATAACACCTTTAAATTTGTCTATTTCAGGCTCAGATACCGGATTATCTGTATAACGTTTACACTGCACTACAACCTTTGCAGTCCTGAACTCATCGGATTCAAAATATCCGTAACCATCAATACCATGATCGCCTGACATTTTCACGCCCATTTCCCGATCAAATTTTATGCCCATATGCGAAAACAGGAGCCTTGAAAAGCTCTCAAATTTTTGGGGAGAGAAGAGTTTTATCTGATTGAGTACATCAATTTTCCAGTCTTCACTCTTATCACTCTCTTCATCTGTTTCTTCAAGCTGAACATCCTCATTTTCAACTTTTTCAGCCTTGCCTTTTTCCTTTTTACGTAAATACCGCTCCTTATGCTTTTTGTCCCAATATTCACCTTGAATTTGCAGATCATGCTCGGTCGGGTATAAACTCATATCAGCAGAACGTCCTTTTTCCGTCAAAACTATATCCCCACCACGATCATATGCTTGAATGTACCCGCAATTAAGCAGATTTACGAGCGAAAAATTAAAGTCCATATTAAAGGGTATGTATTTAGTACCATTTTTTGAAGTTATCGGTTCAAATACATCCTCATAAGATATATCGTTCCCATCGTCATCAACAATCCCTTCCTTTATTGACTGCCTTGATGCACTCCCCCCAAGCATCTGCAATACCTTTAATATATACCTTCCCACATTATCCGCATTACGCTTATATTCCTGCTTCTTCATAGCATATAATTTCTCCTCTATAAGCTATTGCACTTTCGCTTTCCGACAATTTTGTCACCTGAAAACAAATCTGACAATTATGTCATTCCTATGCCTCTATTCCTGCCATAATCTCCCCGATCGGCGCATTGATGGAAAGCTCTGCTCTGACAGCTTTTCCGGTTGCTGATTTGTTGATCACTACAAGATGTTTTCCGTGGAAATAATCGATAAATCCGGCCGCGGGATATACGACAAGGGAGGTTCCGCCGATGATCAGTGTATCAGCCGATGCAATTGCCTGCACCGCACCCTGAATCGTTTTCTGATCAAGGCCTTCTTCATATAACACCACATCCGGTTTTATCATGCCTCCGCATTCACAGCGCGGAACTCCCTCTGAATTTTTCACGTACTGTGCATCGTAAAACTTTCCGCATTCCATGCAGTAATTTCTGTGAATACTTCCATGAAGCTCATACACAGTTCTGCTGCCCGCAGCCTGATGGAGACCGTCAATGTTCTGGGTCACCACTGCTGTAAGCTTCCCTGCCTTTTCAAGTTCCGCGAGTTTCATATGGGCTGGATTCGGCTTTGCATCGAGACACATCATTTTCTCTTTGTAAAACTCATAGAATGCCTCCGGATATCTCATGAAAAAGCTGTGGCTTACAACCTGCTCCGGAGAATATGTGTATTTCTGATGATAGATTCCATCCGCGCTTCTGAAATCCGGTATGCCGCTCTCTGTAGACACTCCGGCCCCTCCGAAAAATACGATCCGGCTGCTGTCGTCTATGATTTTCTGCAGCTGTTCTTTCTCTTTCTCATACATTATGATCAACCTCTCTTCCGTGTTAATCTGCTTTCAGATGTCCCCGTTCAACATGTCTGTCCATGATCTCCTGCATCTTCTCCCAGACAATCTCCGAAGTCTCCGGGATCCTCTCGTTTCTCTTGCACACCTGAGACTTGTGCACTCCATGTTCTGTCCAGCTCTTTCCGTCAGACGCATCGTTTAAAAGCAGCGGCTGGAAATTATCAAGCAGGTGGGCAAACTTCGCATCCGCTGTCTCATATGCCTCGAATTCCTCCCATAACTGGCGGAAGTAAGTTCCCTGATCCTCCGGAAGAATCCCGAAAATCCTGTCAGCTGCTTTGACTTCCCGCTCCCGTTTCGTGACCGCACCCGCGGTGTCATAAGCATACGTATCTCCTGCGTCAATCTCTACCAGATCGTGAATCAGCACCATGATCATCACCTTTGTCAGATCTACGTCCTCTTTCATATGCTCCTTTAAAAGCACTGCCGACAAAGCCAGATGCCACGAATGCTCCGCATCATTCTCCTTTCGCTGTCCGTCTGCCAGATAAGTTTGCCGGAAAATATTTTTTACTTTATCTACTTCCACAATAAACCGGAGCTGCTGCTCCAGCCTCTCCCGCTGTGTCACTGTCTCTTTTTCTTCCATTTCAATCATCTCCTTTTTAGTGTGCTGGTTATAATCACACTTACAGTTCTTCGTTTTTCATTTGCAGTATTTCCTCTGCCGAACTCTCCGGATTTTCCTTCACCATCTGGTAAATCTTTTCGATTGCAGAAACTTCTTCCTCCATCTCCTCTGCTATCTCGCATAGAGATTTTCCTTTTTGATATTTCTTCTTCACCAGCTTAATCTTATTAAGAATCTCTCCTTTTTCAATACCTTCTTCCAGCCCCTCTCTGCGCGCACTGATCATCTGTGAATTATAATCCCGGATCGCTTTCTGGCGAGCTTCATACTCCAGCTTTGCACGATCATCAGCACTGATCTTTTTCAAAGTTTCATATGCCTCTGACATATATTCATCCAATTTTGCCATATCCTCAAACTCCTCTCTGCTCTTCCCACCAAGGAACCGCATCCAGGAAATAATCGTTTCCTCCTGCTCTGTTTTAGCTGTCAGCTTTTTTAATTCAAGGATTTGAATTTCCATAAGATCCGTATACTTTCTTCCAGTCTTTTTATCACAGAAACAGATCGTGCGGTAGCATTCCTCATCCTCTTTAAAATGAATGAAATCCAGGATACTCACGTGGATACACTTTTTCAGATTTCCATATGACTCACCGGCTTTCAGCTGCTCTGTGAAAATTTTGCTGAGATAAAACAGTGCCCTGGCATCCCAGTCTCCAAAATATGCAACCTGCATCTCCATATCGAGCTGTGTTCCATCTCCAAGAAGTACACGCACATCCAATACACCCAGTTTGTCGTCTGCATACTCCCGTTCGAGTTCCGTCGGCAGAACCGTAGTCTCCCGGATCATATCAGGATCCATCTTTAAAAGTGCTGCAATAAATCCTTGCCTCACCTTTGCATTATCCATCAGTTTTTTAAAGCAGAAATCTACCGTGGGAAGCATTATGAAATTGTTATTTGTGTTTGCCATACATTGTTCTCCTTTCCTGACAGACAGGCTAAAAGTCTGACTAAAGAGAACAACCATCCGTATCGCTCACAGTTTTACTGTATAACAGTATTTTAGCACATACCGCCACCGTGTCAAAGCCGTATTCACCCACAGCTGTATTCCTCCACAGATCTTTTCACAGTCATTCTTCTATCCTGCTGTTTTCTCACAATTCAGTTGTCGCTGACCATCGGGTAACCTCCCGGAATACGGGATCTGAAAATTCGCTGCACCGCCGCTTTTCTCAGCAGTACAGTTTGCAGAAACATCTGACGGCAGGAACACCGTCGTTTGTTGTATTATAAGAATAGCACAGCGTCTTTCCAGTGACAACTGTGCCAATAGACAAAATTACAGGGGGAATATTTAGTAATATTGCCCCCTGCTTTCTTTTTCTTACAGATCAACTTTTCCTGTTGTGTCGCCGTTTACAACATAGTAAGCAGCTGATTCCTCCGGCTTCAGATAGATCTTCACATCTTTCATGTCGCCGACTTTATTCTTGAGAACCTTTGTCCAGATATCTTTCACTTTCTGAAGGATCTCTTTCTCTGTATATTCTTTTCCAGCGAACTGAAGGAACATCTCTGTCTTCAGCTCAGCTTTCTTAGCTGCCGGTTTCTTTGCCGCCGGTTTCTTAGCTGCTGTTTTCTTAGCTGCAGTTGTTTTCTTCTCTTCTGTCTTCGCTGCCGGTGTATCTACTAAAACTCCTGCTTTTGTCTCAAGCTTTTTCGTTGTGTCTTTCTTTGTCTCGATTGCTTTCGCAGCCTCTGCCTTCACTGCTTTCTCTTCAGCCTTTGCCGCTGCTTTTACAGCTGTCTTTTCTGTTGCTTTCTCTACAGCTTTCTCCGCTGCCTTAGCCGGCTCAGCTTTTACAGTTTTCGTTGCTGCTTTTGTTGTTGAATTTGTCTTCTTTACTGCCATACTTGTCCCTCCTAAAATAATACACCAAGTATTTCTTGCACCGGAAACTCACATTTCCGGCACGCATAATTATTCAACTCAATCCTTAAAGTTCCATAGGGATTGTACATCATTTTTCTGAAAAGGTCAAATTTTTTGTTTCTCAGTCTTACTTTTTAATATTATTCTTATAACCACGGAAAAATTCAGACAATCCATTCAGCGTTTTCAGAAGAACCGGTATTTCCTCATCATCGAGTCTGCTGATCACCGCATCAGTCATCTGTCTGTGATACTCCCGGTGATGTTCATATGCACGAATTCCCTTTTCCGTTAATTTTAAAAATACAACCCTTCTGTCCTGCTCGCTTCTCAGGCGGGTCACATACTTTTTGTTGACAAGCCCGTTGACAGCGGTTGTCAGAGAACCGGCCGTAATCCCCATCTTCCTTGCCACCACTGACATCGTATTCTCACCTGTGAGGCCAATCGCCTCTATGATATGCATATCATTATTCGTTATATCTTTGAATTCATCCGTAATGATCGCCTCTTCTTCCAGTTTCAGTATTTCATTAAACAGGTTGACGAGAATGTCATTAATGGTATCATGTGGATTCATCCGCTGTTCTCCTTTCTGTCAGGCAAAAAGTTCCTGAACCGCTTCCCTGACCGTATCGATCTTCTCCGCCCTCCATGCCTGCGCGCCGCAGAAGAGAAGGGCATTTTCAATATTTCCTCTGGCTGCATTGACAAGTCCGTCTGTGATACAATATGGAATCTCTGCGGGACTGCATTTTGCCAGACATCTGTGACAGGGACTGTGCGGAATTTTCTCCCCGCTTATCACCCGTTTCATAAAAGAATTTACAATCGCGCGCCCCGGCATGCCTACCGGACTCTTTACAATCTGAATATCCTCCCTGGAAGCATTAACATAAGCCTCTTTATAGCGGATATCCGCATCGCACTCCTCAGTTGTAACAAAACGTGTCGCCACCTGTACGCCATCTACCCCAAGCGACATAATTCGCTTTACGTCGCTGCTGTCATAGATCCCGCCTGCTGCCACAACAGGAATTTCCGTATTATACTTTTGTGCGTATTTCCGCACTGTTTTTATGATTTTGCGAATTTCTTCCGCATAGCTTTCCCTGGAGTAATCTGTCAGTTCTTCCCGCCGAAATCCAAGATGTCCCCCGGCTTCCGGCCCCTCGATCACAACAAGATCTGCTGTCCTCTTATATTTTCTGTCCCAGTATTTCAGAATGACATTTGCCGACTTGTCTGTAGAAACGATCGGAGCGATCCTCGTGCGGCTTCCCTCTGTCAGCGCCGGAAGCTCCACCGGGAGACCGGCTCCTGAAATGATAATATCCGCACCTGCCTTCACTGCTGCCTTCACATGGGCCGCATGCTCGCTGAGCGCTGTCATTACATTATATCCGATAATCCCGTCCGGAGCAATGGAGCGCGCTTTTTTCATTTCGCTCTCTATCGCCCGCAGATTCGCTTCCGCAGGATTCAGATCGAAGTCAGGTTCCCTGTAGCCGATCTGAGCAGAGGAAATCACCCCGACGCCTCCCTCTCTGGCAACCGCGCCCGCCAGACGTCCGAGGCTGATTCCCACTCCCATTCCCCCCTGGATCAGGGGGACTTTTGTAAGCTTTTCACCGATTTTTAAATTTTTCATATAAGTCTCTTACTCCTATTGACTGCTTTCTCCGTCCGCAGGATCATTTGGTCATCAACAGCAGTTTACATGTTCCTGAAACGCTCATACCGTTTCTGCGTCAGTTCCTCCGGCTTCATCTTCCCATACCGTTCAATGAATTCCCGGATATCGTGATCCAGATCCTGACAGACAGTGCCCATATGAGAATCACTGAAATCATCCGGTTCCTCAATCACCTTCTCGATCATTCCCAGACGTTTCAAATCCGCTGCCGTCAGCTTCATCACTTCTGCCGCCTCACTTGCTCTCTTGCTGTCCTTCCAGAGAATACTTGCAAACCCCTCCGGAGAGAGCACGGAATAGATCGCGTTTTCCAGCATCCACACTTCATCCGCGACTGCCATGGCAAGAGCACCGCCGCTTCCTCCTTCTCCAATTACAACAGAAAGTACCGGCACTTTCAGCCCGGACAATTCAAAAAGATTTCTCGCAATGGCCTCGCCCTGTCCTCGCTCTTCCGCTTCCAGTCCGCAGAACGCTCCCGGAGTATCCACGAAACAGATCACCGGACGTCCGAATTTCTCCGCCTGCTTCATCAGCCGCAGAGCCTTGCGGTATCCGTCCGGAGACGGCATGGAGAAGTTGCGGTCCAGATTTTCTTTCGTTGTTTTTCCCTTCGCCTGAGCGATCACAGTCACCGGCATACCGTGGAAATACGCGATTCCTCCCACAATGGCATGGTCATCCTTGAAATATCTGTCCCCGTGGAATTCCATGAAATCCGTAAAAAGGGCATCGATATAATCTGTTCCGACAGGGCGGTCTTTCCTGCGTGAAAGCTGTACGCGGTCCCAGGCGCTTAAGGCAGACTCTTTTGAACGATGTGCTGAAAAGTCGTGTGACTGACTCGTATGCTCCGGCACGCGGTTCTCTGCCTCACTGCCATCCTGCGCTTTCTCTGCTCCACTGCACGCATTTCCGCCTGCGCGATGCATCTCCAGTATCTGCGTCAGCACGTCTTTGAGTTC
Organism: Candidatus Mediterraneibacter vanvlietii; assembly: GCA_019113645.1. Taxonomy (GTDB): domain Bacteria; phylum Bacillota; class Clostridia; order Lachnospirales; family Lachnospiraceae; genus Mediterraneibacter; species Mediterraneibacter vanvlietii. The sequence continues at coordinate 8,226 of DXGZ01000037.1, forward strand.
CTCACGCTCAACGATCCGATCCACAAAGCCATGATCCAGGAGGAACTCTGATCTCTGAAATCCCTTTGGGAGTTTCTGACCAATGGTCTGTTCAATCACCCTCGGACCCGCGAATCCTACCAGCGCATTCGGCTCCGCCAGTATGATATCTCCAAGCATCGCGAAACTTGCCGTCACACCGCCTGTCGTCGGATCTGTAAGCACGGAAATATAGAGTTGTCCGGCATCACTGTGTTTCTTAAGAGCGGCTGAAGTCTTTGCCATCTGCATCAGAGAGATAATTCCTTCCTGCATTCTGGCGCCGCCGGAACAGGTGAAGATAATCACCGGCAGTTTCTCCTCTGTTGCCCGCTCTACCGCACGCGCGATCTTCTCTCCCACGATCTGTCCCATGCTCGCCATCATAAAGCGTCCGTCGCACACACCTACAACCGCAGGATTTCCATTGATCATAACCTTTCCCGTCACAACCGCCTCGTTGAGATGGGTATGCTCTTTAAGATGATTTATCTTCTCCTCATAGCCTTTGAACTCCAGAGGATTGACGAATTCCATCTCTTTATTCCACTCTTCGAACGATCCTTCATCCGCAATCATTTCGATTCTTCTGTATGCATGGACACGGAAATAACCGTGGCACTTCGGGCAGATATAGTAGCCGTTCTTTACATCTTCCGCGATGATGGCCGCGCCGCATTTATTACATTTGCGCAGAAGCCCGACCGGAACTTCCGGATGGGAGTTCCTCAGCGAGATATAATGAGATCTGCCGCTTGTTTTCTTAAACATGTCTTTCAAATTCATTTAAGATTACCTCCTGAAAGGAGCCAGACACTTCCCGTAAATGAGCCGGCTCCTGTGCCCGCTGCTGCCTGGCGGTTTACATATTTTCTATAAACTCAATATCAATATTTCCCGACACAAAATCAGGATGATTCAAAATCTCATACTGGTAATCCACATTTGTGTCGATTCCTTCTATAATCACTTCGCCAAGCGCGCTGCGCATCTTGCGTATTGCCTCATCCCGGTTCTTGGCATGCACGATCAGCTTCGCAAGCATGGAATCATAATAAGGCGGAACTGTGTATCCGCTGTAGATCGCCGCATCGATCCGGACTCCTTTACCTCCCGGAAGGTACATATCCGTAATGGTTCCCGGGGAAGGCCGGAAGTTCTTCTCCGGATTCTCCGCATTGATCCTGCACTCAATGGCATGACCTGTAATATGAACGTCTTCCTGCTTATAGCTGAGCTGCCGTCCGTCGGCAATGCGGATCTGCTCTTTTACCAGGTCGATTCCCGTGACCCACTCGGTAACCGGGTGTTCCACCTGAATTCTTGTATTCATCTCCATGAAATAGAAATTATTGTTTTTCTCAAGCAGAAATTCGATGGTTCCCGCATTCGTATAATGAGCTGCCTTCGCCGCTTTTACAGCCGCCTCGCCCATCTTCGCACGGAGCTCCGGTGTAAGAGCGATAGACGGAGATTCCTCGATCATTTTCTGATGATTTCTCTGGATAGAACAGTCACGCTCTCCCAGATGAATTACATTGCCGTGCTCATCCGCCAGAATCTGGAACTCGATATGGCGCGGATGCTGTACAAAATGTTCAATGTACATGGTATTGTCCCCAAACGCCATCTGCGCTTCCTTCTGCGCTGTCCGGAAACTGTTCTCGAATTCCTCCGGCGTCTCTGCCACGCGCATTCCTTTTCCGCCGCCTCCGAGTGCGGCTTTCACGATAACCGGATACCCGATCTCATCCGCTACTTTCGCTCCGGCCTCCATATCGTAGATCGGCTCTTTGCTTCCCGGAATAACCGGAACGCCAGCAGCCATCATCGTGTTTCTCGCCTCTGATTTATTGCCCAGTCTGCGGATCACTTCGGAATTCGGGCCGATGAAAGTGATGTTGCACTGCTCGCACAGCTCCGCAAATTTGCTGTTCTCTGAGAGGAATCCGAATCCCGGATGGATCGCGTCAGCGCCGGAAACAAGTGTGGCGCTGATGATATTCTGCATGTTCAGATAACTCTCGGATGACGGTGCCGGTCCGATGCAGACAGCCTCGTCCGCAAGCTGCGTGTGAAGCGCATCGCGGTCCGCTTCCGAGTACACCGCTACGGTCTCGATTCCCATTTCCCTGCATGCCCGGATGATCCGGACAGCAATCTCGCCGCGGTTTGCTATTAATACCTTTCCAATCATGACTGTATTACTCTCCTACCATAAATGTCAGCTCCGCACTGACAACTACCTTGCCGTCAACATAAGCTGTTGCCTGTCCTACTCCTACCGGTCCCTTGCTCTTGATGATCTTTGTCTCAAGTTTCAGCGTATCCCCGGGGAATACCATTCCCTTGAAACGGCATTTCTGAACTCCTCCGAAAAACGCGATCTTTCCTTTGTTCTCCGGCATGCTCAGGATCGCTACCGCCCCCGTCTGCGCAAGCGCCTCGAGGATCAGTACACCCGGCATAACCGCTTTCTGCGGGAAATGTCCCTTGAAGAAATCTTCTCTGTATGTTACAGCCTTATATCCTACCGCATACTGCCCCGGCTCATAATCCTCAATCTTATCGATGAGGAGGAACGGATGTCTGTGGGGAATAATTTCCTGAATCTGTTCTACATTTAAACTGTTCATATCTCTTAGCACCTCACTGTCTATTTTGCACAGCGGCGCGATATCCGGTGATGAATCCCTTCCTCGCGCCGCATGATTTTTTCTATTCTTCTCTTCCGTCCGTAGCTACAGCTCGATTCCGCCGCTTCGCGGCTTCTTCTCGCTGTAGGGCTGCCGCCATATGACGCATGGCATTCCGCTGCCCGCAGGCAAGCCTGCACAGCGGATTCCCTGCGTCACATCTGCGGACTAGCTTATAACAAAGAGCGGCTGCCCATACTCTACGGCCTGGCCGTTCTCAACGAGAATCTCAGATACAGTTCCTGTAAAATCACTCTCGATCTCATTCATCAGTTTCATTGCCTCTACAATAGCCAGCACCTGTCCCTCTTTGACGCTGTCGCCGACTTTTACAAACGGTTCCGCATCTTCCGCCGGGGCTGCATAGAATGTGCCGACAAGCGGAGATTTCACTACATTTCCTGCCGGTTTCGCCGCTTCAGAAACCTCCGGCTGTACAGGCTGTGCTGCTGCCGGTGCCGCCGGCTGAACTGCCGGTGCCGGTGTTCCCGGCTGAACCGGTGATACAGCCGGTGCTGCTGCCGGCATCATCGGCGGTGTCGGAACTGCCGGCTGTGAAAAGATCGGAACCTGACAGATCAATTTGTCATCGCCTGTATTCTGTGCTGCTGTTGTTTTCTTCAGAGACAGCTTTACACCGTCTTCCTCGTATTTAAATTCTGTCAGTTCGGAAGCTGACACAGCTTCAATCAACTGTATAATCTGTTCTGCTTTCATTTCCAATTACCTCTCTCTGTCGGAAACCTCTGCCTAATCCTCGTATTTTTTGAGGAGCAGCGTCGCATTGTGACCGCCGAATCCAAGTGAATTCGTCAATACATAATTTACATCTTTCTCAATCGGCGCGCCCACTGTATAGTTCAGATCACATTCCGGATCTACATTTTCCGTACCCATTGTCTGGTGGATGAATCCGTCCTGAATCGTCTTCACACAGGTTACAAACTCAACGCCGCCTGCTGCGCCGAGCAGATGTCCGATCATGGATTTCGTAGAGTTGATGGCAACATCTTTTGCCGCGTCGCCAAGTGCGAACTTGATGGCTTTTGTCTCGAACAGGTCATTGTGGTGTGTACTTGTTCCGTGAGCATTGATGTAATCGATCTGCTCCGGTTTCACATCTGCTTCCTGCATTGCCAGCTTCATTGCCATACCTGCTCCCTCTCCGTCTTCTGCCGGAGAAGTGATATGATATGCGTCGCCTGTTGCGCCGTATCCGACAAGTTCTGCATAAATATGCGCGCCTCTTGCCTTCGCATGCTCCAGTTCCTCAAGAACAACCACACCGGCACCTTCACCGAGCACGAATCCGTCCCTGTCCTTATCAAACGGGCGGGACGCCTTCATCGGATCACTGTTAAAGGAGAGCGCCGTCAGCGCTGTGAATCCGGCAATTCCTGTCGGGCAGATTGCCGCCTCTGTACCGCCTGCGAGCATCACGTCCGCATCCCCGTACTGGATCGCACGAAGCGCATCGCCGATACAATGTGTACCTGACGCACATGCTGTCACAACATTCGTACATTTTCCTTTCAGCCCAAGCTGAATAGAAATGTTGCCTGCCGCCATGTTGGAAATCATCAGCGGAACCATCAGCGGATTCACACGGCTCGGTCCCTTTGTCATGATCTTCTCATAGTTCGTCTCCACACACTGCAGACTTCCGATTCCAGATCCGACGATAACGCCGACTCTGTACGGATCTTCCTTCTCCATCTCGAGACCGGCATCGTCAAACGCTTCCTTTGCAGCTGCAACCGCATACTGAGAGAACGGTTCCATTCTCTTCGCCGCCTTGAAGTCCATGCGCTCCTTTGCCACAAAATCTTTCACTTCCGCCGCAATCTGAACCTTAAACTCAGACGCGTCAAACTTCGTAATCGGTCCAATGCCGACCTTACCTTCCTTAATACCGTTCCAGAACTCATCCACCGTATTACCAATCGGCGTCACAGCTCCAAGCCCCGTAACCACAACTCTTCTCTTCATATATCGACTAACCCTTTCCGAAGCAGCCTTGAAACTGCCCCTTCGAATACACTTCAATTTCCTTCCGGCCTCCACAGGAGAACTCTCCGCCTGTCTCCGCAGGGGAAGCAGCGAAGCGCCCCCTCCCAAAGGCCGCCTTCGTTTTACATCGACATTCCGCCGTCTACACTGAGCACCTGTCCTGTAATATATCTCGCCCCATCCGACGCCAGGAATGCAACCGCATTCGCAATATCTTCTGTCTCTCCGAATGTTCCAAGCGGAATCTGAGCCACCGCTCCTTCTTTCACCTTATCGGAAAGAACCGCTGTCATCTCTGTGTTGATGAATCCCGGAGCAACCGCGTTTACCGTGATTCCTCTGCTTGCCAGCTCACGGGCAACGGACTTTGTCAGTCCGATCACACCTGCCTTGGAAGCGGAGTAGTTTGCCTGTCCGGCATTTCCCATGACTCCGGATACGGAAGCCATGTTGATGATCCGTCCGCCACGCTGTTTGATCATCTGTCTTGCCACGAAGCGGATGCAGTTGAATGTTCCCTTCAGGTTCGTGTCAAGCACTGCGTCGAAATCTTCCTCTGACATTTTCATCAGAAGACCGTCTCTGGTGATTCCCGCATTGTTCACAAGAATGTCCACGCTTCCGAATGTGGAGATAATCTCTTTGAACATCTCTTCGCACGCATGGAAATCAGATACATTGCACTGTCTGATCTCTGCTTTTCCGCCTGCTGCTTCGATCTCGTTTTTTACTTCCTCCGCGCGGTCTTTTGATCCGTTATAGTTGATGATCACAGTCGCGCCTTCACCTGCCAGCTTGATTGCCACAGCTCTTCCGATTCCTCTGGAAGCGCCTGTCACTACTGCAACTTTTCCATTTAACATAATTCACTTACCACCTTGTCCACATCTTCCCATGCCGCAACATTATATACTTTCACGTCACGGTTGATCTTGCGCATGAAACCTGCCAGTGTTCTTCCCGGTCCGATCTCAACAAATATATCCGCGCCGTCCGCGATCATGTTTTCAATGCTCTGCTGCCAGCGCACGGAAGAAGCTACCTGTTTCGCGAGGAGTTCTTTCGTCTCGCTGATATCTGTCACATACTGTGCTGTTACATTTGTCACATACGGAATCTCAAGCGGGGAGAGTTCTACATTTTCCAGAACCTTGCCCAGCTCCTGTCCTGCTTCCTCCAGCATCGGAGAGTGGAACGGACCGCTTACATTCAGCGGAAGCACACGTTTTGCCCCTGCCTCTTTCAGGACTTCAGACGCTTTCTCAACGCTCTCTTTCCACCCCGTAATAACAATCTGTCCCGGGCAGTTATAGTTTGCGATACTCACGCCATCGATATTTTCAATAGCTGTTTCAATCGCCTCTCCTGTCAGTCCGAGAACAGCTGCCATGGAACCCTTTCCGCCCGGCACTGCATTCTGCATGAGAATACCTCGCTTTCTCACAGTTGTGATGGCGTCCTCTGTCGTCATCCCGCCTGCGGATGCGATGGCACAGTACTCGCCCAGGCTCAAACCTGCTGTCACATCCGGTTTCAGTCCGCGCTCTCTGAGCACGTGTTCCATAGCCAGGCAGACAGTCACAAGCGCTGCCTGTGTGTACTCTGTCTGATCCAGTTTGTCATTTTCTTCAAAGCATAATGCTTTCATATCTATATCCAGCAGCTCGGTGGCCTTGTCGATCACCGCTCTTGCTGTTTCACTCTGTTCATAAAAATCCTTGCCCATTCCGGCTTTCTGTGCTCCCTGTCCGGGGAACATAAATACGATCTTACTCATAGAACCCTTTTCCTCCGATCAGGTCATCCGTTTCTTTTACCAGCTTCTGAATGAGGTCGTGACATGACATTTTTTCTTTTACCATACCCGCGATCTGGCCTGCCATCACGCTTCCTGTTTTCACGTCTCCGTCTACAACCGCTTTTCTCAGACCGCCCAGTGTAAGCAGCTCGAGTTCTTCGAATGACGCGCCTTCCTGCTCTTTCTGCAGATATTCTTTTGTCATCTGGTTTCTCAGAGCTCTGACCGGATGTCCTGTCGATCTTCCTGTTACACGGGAATCGATATCCCTTGCCTTGATGATCATATCTTTATAATTTTCATGAACCTGAGATTCATTCGTAACCACAAAGTGAGTTCCCATCTGTACTCCCTGCGCGCCAAGCATGAATGCTGCTGCGATTCCTCGTCCATCAGCAATTCCGCCCGCAGCGATAACCGGAACATTCACTGCATCCACAACCTGAGGCACAAGCACCATGGTTGTGTTCTCACCGATGTGTCCGCCGGCTTCTGTTCCCTCTGCAACAAGTGCGTCCGCACCGCATCTCTCCATACGTTTTGCGAGAGCCACGGAAGCGACAACCGGGATTACCTTTACTCCGGCTTCTTTCCACATCTTCATATATTTCTCCGGAGAACCGGCACCTGTCGTAACGACTTTCACGCCTTCCTCCACGATCACTTTCGCCACATCGTCCGCATACGGACTCATCAGCATGATGTTCACGCCGAACGGCTTATCTGTCAGTTTCTTTGCTTCTCTGACCTGATCACGCACCCAGTCAGCCGGCGCGCTGGCAGCACCGATTAGCCCCAAGCCGCCGGCTTCGGATACGGCGGCTGCAAGATGATACTCAGCAACCCAGGCCATTCCTCCCTGAATGATCGGATATTCAATTCCTAATAATTCGGTTACTTTTGTTTTCATACTAACAACCTTTCTTTCTTAAAAATGAAATAAATCTTATTTGTGTGCTTCCAGATATTTTACTACGTCGCCGATTGTTGCGATCTGCTCCAGATCCTCTGACGGGATCTCAACTTCGAACTCTTCCTCGAATGCCATTACCATCTCAAATAAATCCAGGGAATCTGCGCCCAGGTCATCTTTGAAATTTGTATCCTCTGTCAGCTCTGCTGCATCTGCGTTTAATGATTCTGCTACGATTTCTTTGATTTTCTCTAACATGGTTTCTTTTCCTTTCTCTTTTAAAAAACTTTTTTCCCTTATAGGGGATCTCTCCTGCTTTCGGAGAATTGTTGTATGCGTAATCCGGCACTGCCGGGAATTACCTGTTTCTTACCATTCTTACCATTCGAACAGACATGCCGCCCAGGTCAGGCCTGCGCCGAATCCGGCCAGCATCAGCTTCTGTCCCCTTTGCAGCATTCCCTTTCGGTTTATCTCGTCCAGAAGAATCGGCACAGTTGCCGCCGAAGTGTTGGCGTACTCTTCCAGATTCATCGGGAACTTCGCAAGGTCTGTTTTCAGACGTTTTGCAACAGCTTCAATAATTCTTCTGTTCGCCTGATGAAGGACGAAATAATCAATATCCTCCAGCTTCGCATCCGCTTTCTCAAGCACCTCTTCTATAATCTCCGGAACTTTTCTCACCGCGAATTTGAACACTGCCTGTCCGTCCATGTGCATGCAGGACTCTTTGTTCTCCTCCTGCTCCCATCCTTTCCGGTGTCTGCTCAGCTGCGTCAGCGCCTCGCCTTTGATCCCGTCGGAATGAGCCGCCATACATACCGGAGTTCCTTCTTCCGCACGAAGAAGAACCGCCCCTGCTCCATCACCAAAGAGGATACATGTTCCCCGGTCTGTCCAGTCAATCATATTGCTCATGCTCTCCGCTCCGACCACAAGTATGGTCCGGTAAATCCCGGCGCTTATGTACGCCTGAGCAGAGTTAAATGCAAGCACAAATCCGGTGCATGCCGCATTCAGATCATACGCCGCCGCGTGAACCGCACCGACTGTCTTCTGTACTTCACACGCCGCACACGGAAAGATCGTCTCTGATGAAGAAGTGGCGACAATAACCATATCGATTTCCGCCGGATCAATCCCACTCTGCTCCACAGCTCTGAGGGCTGCCTGGCCTGCCATATAGGATGTCGTCTCGTCTTCTATGATATGTCTTCTTTCAATTCCGGTTCTTTCACGGATCCACTCATCGCTTGTCTCAACGATCTTTGCCATGTCATTGTTGTCCATCACACGGGAAGGCACGCAGGATCCGGTTCCATATATTTTTCCTACCATTACGATTCTCCAACTCCGTCAAAATTACTTTGAGTCTTAAATACTTTGACTTTCAAAGTATATCACACTCTCTGTGTTTGTCAATAACTATTTCGCTATTTAGTTCATCAACTGCCGGATTCAGATCAGACGAAAACAGTGTGGCTTTACAAGACGTATTCTGCGGGGAGGGGGACTGTGTTCGACTTCCGCTCCAGGGGATAAGGGAAACTAAGGAGTTCCGGGGACGGACTAAAAGCAGAGACAGACGGTGAGCAACTCGCATTCGCTCAGACAATCTCACCGTCTGCCCCAACGTCCCTCCCCGGAACTCCAAGTTTGCCTAATCCCCCTCCGAAGTCAGCCGCCCACAATCCCCCTCCCGGCAGAAAAGTTTTTGCAATAGGGGCTGTTTTCTGTTCTATCCAGATCGGTAATTACTGCCTAACAGGCTGAAGGAAACAAAGGCGCGGCCGGAAGGTTTTACAAATAATAAGGCCTTCAAGC
>DXGZ01000008.1 GCA_019113645.1 Candidatus Mediterraneibacter vanvlietii
AACCCGTAAACGGATTGTTAATCTAATGACAAATAATGATGCCGTTTTCGGACAACCTCTCTCACCCATTAACAACATCATTCAGGAGATTAGATTATTATGAAGAAAGAGTACAAACATATTTTTGAACCTTTCACGGTCCGCCGCATGACTGTAAAGAACAGAATCATGATGACACCAATGGGAACAAACTACGGCGAGCAGAGCGGCGAAATGAGTTTCCTCCATATTAATTATTATGAGCAGCGCGCCAAAGGAGGCACAGGCCTCATTATGGTCGAAAACGCAAGCGTGGATTCCCCGGAGGGCTCCAATGGTACGACACAGCTCCGCATTGACCATGACAACTATATTCCGCGTCTCTTCAAATTCACAGAGACGATCCATAAGCACGGAACCTGTGTCGGTATTCAGTTAAACCATGCCGGAGCGTCAGCTCAGTCCGCACGTACAAACATGCAGCCCGTATCTGCATCCAACATTCCTTCCAAGGAAGGCGGAGAGATTCCGCGCCCGCTGGAAAAAGACGAGATTCTGAGAATTGTAAAAAAATACGGAGAAGCAGCAAAAAGAGCTCAGACTGCAGGATTTGACACAGTAGAAATCCATGCAGGACATTCTTATCTGCTGAGCCAGTTCCTCTCTCCTCTTACGAACAAGAGGACAGATGAATTCGGCGGTTCTCCGGAGAACAGAGCACGCTTCGCACGCCTTGTCATGGAAGAAGTCAGAAGACAGGTTGGCCCGCACTTCCCGATCTTCCTCCGTGTCAGCGCAGATGAATTCATGGAAGGCGGAAACACTCTGGACGACTGTCTGGACTACCTGCAGTACATTCAGGAAGAGGCTGATGTCATCGACGTATCCTGCGGTCTGAACGGATCCATTCAGTACCAGATCGATGCCAACCACTTCCCGGACGGATGGCGTTCCTACATGGCAAGAGCCGTAAAAGAAAGATATAACAAACCTTGTGTAACCATGGGAAATATCCGTGACCCGAAAGTCGCCGAAGACATCCTGGCAAGAGGCGATGCTGACCTGATCGGTATGGGCCGCGGTCTGATCGCTGACCCTGAATGGGTAAATAAAGTAGAATTCGGCGATGTATGCGATATCAGAAAGTGTATCTCCTGTAATATCGGATGTGCTGGGAACCGTATCGGAATCAACCGTCCGATCCGCTGTACGATCAATCCTTCTGTTACAGACGGTGAAGTTTATAAAAAGCGCCGCATCACAAAACCGTGCAACGTTGTTGTAGTCGGCGGCGGTACTGCGGGAATGGAAGCTGCCTGTACAGCTGCGGAAGTGGGATGTACAACTTTCCTGATCGAGAAGAAACCGAACCTCGGCGGTCTCGCTGCTGAGATTTCCAAGATTCCGGACAAGAAGAGACTTTCCGACTTCCCGAACTATATGATTCACCGCACAAACAAGCTGAAGAACCTGTTTGCTTTCACAAATATGGAAGCAGATGTTGACTTCATCAAGAGCCTGAAGCCGAATATCATCGTAAATGCAACCGGTTCCTCTCCGCTTCTTCCTCCGATCGCCGGACTCCATGAGAACCTTGGCAAAGAAGGAAGCAACGTATATTCCATCCTGGATATGATCGAACACCTCGGAGATTATCCTGATGACATGAGCGGAAAGAAAGTTGTTGTCATCGGCGGCGGTGCAGTCGGCCTTGACGTTGTGGAATACTTCGCGCCAAGAGGAGCTGACGTAAGCATCGTTGAGATGATGCCGGTCATTGGAAACGGTATTGATCCGGTATCCAAAGTGGACATCAACACACTGATGAAGAAATACAATGTAAAACAGATGCCGAACACAGCGCTCAAAGAAGTGCGTCCTGATAACTTCCTCGTTGAAGCGGACGGCGAGCAGAAAGAGCTTCCGTTCGATTACGGATTCGTCTGCCTCGGCATGAAAGCAGAGCATCCGGTGCTTCAGCAGATCCGCGAGGCGTTCGAAGAGGAAGATGTTGAGATCATGAACATCGGCGACAGCGTCCGCGCAAGAAGAATCATCGAGGGAACTGAGGAAGGAAGAAACATCCTCAACACACTCGAGAAACGCGGATATCTGTAAAAAACCGCCATGCAAAGAGCATTCGGCAGAAATTTATTTTGCAGATGTCATTTGATTGAAATATCGTTATAATATACACATAAAACCGGGAAGAGGTGCAGCCTGCGAGCTGTTCTTCTTCCCGGTTTTTCTTCCGGTTTTTATTTCTGTATCTTCTGCCCTGTGTTTTATCCCCGGTTCTTATTCCCGTTTTTTTTCGTATCTTCTTCGGTCAGCCGAGTGTCTCTTCCCACTCTTTTTCCTTAAATCCAACCAGAACCTTATCTCCGTCCACGAGAATCGGACGTTTCACCAGCATGCCGTCCGTGGAGAGAAGTTCAATCTGCTCCTCCTCGCTCATACCCGGAAGTCTGTCCTTTAATTTCATCTCCTTATAGAGGTTCCCGCTTGTATTGAAAAACCTTTTCAGAGGAAGCCCGCTTCTCTCCCACCATTCCCTCAGCTCGTCAGCTGATGGATTCTGGGTTTTAATGTCCCTCTTCTCGTATTCGCTCCCCCTGGCATCCAGCCATTTTTCCGCCTTCTTGCATGTGGAGCATTTTGGATAACATACAAATAACATATAATCCCGCCTTTCTGTCAGTCATTTTCCGACCGCACTTTTTATTCATATTTTTTCATCCAGGTTACAGTCAATCCACTCCTGAACTTCTTCGACGCTGGCTTTCACAGCTTTGGCTATTTTCTCTGCCGTCATCCCCATTGCGGACAGCCGTTTTGCGGTTTCTTTTGCCTCAGCGGTACGGCCTTCCTCAACTCCGGCGGCATGTCCGTCTTCCCAGGCAGCTTCCGCTCCTGCCTCATACGCTTTTCCTGAGCATATTCAAAAATACTCATCTCTTTCGCCTCCGCTTTATGTTTCTTCAGAAACTCTTCCAGAACCCCTCCCGTGATACATTCATCAATCGCACGGTCCACTGCTCATCCGCATCTGAAAAACCTCTCTGCTTTTGTTGATTGGGAATAAAAAGCATTGAGATTTTTCTGAATGTGATTAGAACTTTTGATGGGCTAAATGCCTTCTGAGAATAAAAACATGTTGGAAATGTTTAATGCTTTACAAGTATCTTAACATAAAAAACACTTCAATACCAGAAAAATCCGAAGTTGAGAACCGCTATTTTGTTCACTAAAAGGTTTCAGTAAAGTGTCCGGAATCGAGCGTAAAATTTGAAGAATCGTATTCTGAGAGTGGAGAGGTATGTTCCGCGCTCCGTTCCAGAATCCGGAAACTTCTAAAGGGCTGAAAAAATGTTTAAATGCAAAACGGCACTCGGGGCAACTCGCCTACGGCTCAGACAATCCCCTCGCACCGTTTAACAACATTTTTCCACTCCCTTAAGAAGTTCCAGCGGATTCCTCCAAAGTCACACGGCCCACACCTCTCCGCTCTCAGAAAGTGTATCCAGTCCGTCCGCTTCGCTTCCT
>DXGZ01000038.1 GCA_019113645.1 Candidatus Mediterraneibacter vanvlietii
ATTGCAAAAACTTTTCTGCCGGGAGGGAGACTGTGAGCAGCTGACTTCGGAAGGGTGATTAGGAAAAGTTACGGCTTTGGGCAGGGACTTTAGGACTGACAATGAGATTGTTTGAGTCGTAGGCGAGTTGCTCATTGTCAGGCCTGCTTTTTGTCCATGCCTGGAGCCGTTAGTTTTCCTTATTACCCGGAGCGGAAGCTGAACACAGTCTCCCTCCCGGCAGAATACGGTCTGCATATGATACTGTTTTCGTCCGATTTGAAACCGATAATTATTGAACTAAATAGCTGTACTGTTACTTTTTTCAGATTCCTCTTGCGGCTGCTTCTGATTGAGAGTATAATATCCCACGGCTTTCTAAGAATAGAGAAGCAGAAATACGGAATGATGAGAGAAATATTGTACAGGAGGAAAAAATATGGCAGGAAATTCGATTCAGGATATGACTTCAGGAAGTCCGGCAAAGCTGATTCTTCGTTTTATGATACCCATGTGTCTCGGGAATATTTTTCAGCAGTTTTATAATATAGCGGATTCAATTGTGGCGGGACAGTTTATCGGTGTGACCGCTCTGGCAGCGATCGGGAGTACCGGCTCTCTGATGTTTTTTGTCACCGGATGGCTGAACGGACTGAGCAGCGGATTTGCGATTCTGGTATCCCAGTGGTTTGGAGCCAGGCAGTATGACAAGATGAGACATTATGTCGCTATGTCTGTCTATCTGGCGGCAGGATGTGCGATTCTCATGACAGTAGGGCTGCTGGCAGCGAATGAGCCGATTCTTCGTCTGATGAATTTTTCTGATGAGATTATGCCGGATGTGAAATCTTATATGGGAATCATTTACGCGGGACTGATTGTTACGGCGGCTTATAATTCACTTGCCGCGTTCCTGCGCGCTCTGGGAGACTCCAGGTCACCGCTCTATTTCCTGATTATTTCCGCGGCGATCAATGTGGTGCTGGATATTGCGTTTATCGTGGTGTTTGGTATGGGAGTGGAAGGATGTGCCTATGCGACAGTTATAGCCCAGGGAATCTCAGCGATCCTGTGTTTTCTATATATTTTGAAAAAGTTTCCCATTCTTCACCTGCAGCGGAAGGATTTCAAGGTGAGCTTCCGGAGTTTCGGGAGACTGCTGGCATTGGGAATTCCGATGGGACTTCAGTTCTCGATCACAGCAATTGGTACGATTATTGTACAGGGAGCTGTGAATGTATATGGTGAAGTTTATATGGCGGGATTCTCGGCTGCAGGAAAACTTCAGAACGTGGTCTGCACAGTGTTTACGGCTTTTGGCGCGACGATTGCAACTTATGTGGGACAGAACAGAGGCGCGGGCAATATGCAGAGGGTGAAACAGGGAGTACGCTGTACCCAGACTATGATCCTTATCTGGAGCGTGATTGCCATGGCTGTGATGTATTTTGGAGGAAAATATATGACATGGCTGTTCATCGATCCGGCGGAGACAGAAGTGGTAAATGTATCCGTAATGTATTTCCATGCAGTATTCTGGTGTTATCCGTTTCTCGGAAGCATTTTTCTGTACCGGAACACGCTTCAGGGCATGGGATATGGACTGGTGCCGATGCTGGGCGGCGTTTTTGAGCTTGTGGCAAGAACTGCCATCGTTATGGTTGTGGCAGGAAGAACCAGCTTCGTGGGCGTGTGCCTGTCGGATCCGGCCGCATGGCTTGCGGCTCTGATCCCGCTTGTGCCCTATTATTTCTATACCATGCGGAAATGGGAGAAAAACCGGAGCCTGAAAATGGACGAGGAAAAGCTCGGTGATTCTGCTGCAAATGTGCTATAATATTTCTGTGCTTATTTGCAAAGCAGGAGGTAATCGAATATGTCATATCAGTCACGTATGTTCTGCCTTATGGCAGGAAAATCGGATGCAAAAAGAGACAGAGGCCTGAAAACACCGAAAAATATCCGGCGCATTGATCATATTCCATACGGTCCGGACGTCAGATGGAACACGCTGGATGTCTACAGACCAGGGAACAGATCCGGAGCTCTGCCGGTTATTATAAATGTTCATGGCGGGGGATATGTTTACGGAAGTACAAAACAGTATCAGTTTTACTGTATGGATCTGGCGCAGAGAGGGTTTGCGGTTGTCAGCTTTAATTATCATCTTGCGCCGAAATATAAATTTCCAACGCCGGTTCTTGATCTGAATCTTGTGCTGGAATGGGTTTGTCACAAAGCGGATATTTACGGGTTTGACACGGACAGGGTTGTCCTGATCGGGGATTCAGCCGGAGCGCAGATTGCAAGTCAGTATGCTGTGATATGGAGCAATGCGGAATACGCGTCTGTTATGAATATCACTCCGCCAAGATTCGAACTGGCGGCGGTAGGACTCAACTGCGGTATGTATGATCTGCGGCAGCGAGCCATGCAAAAATCAACGAAGGGGCTGAAGATTTCAGATTATTTTACAGAACATCCGGAGTCATTCGGAAAGATGCTGGATGTACTGGATTATATATCACCCAATTTCCCGCCGGCTTATCTGCTCAGTTTTAAGGGAGATTTCCTTGCCGGTCAGTGCCGGCCCATGGCGGAGCTGATCGGAGAACAGGGGGTTCCTTGTGCATTTAAGATATATGGCGATGAGAATAACGGACATGTTTTTCATCTCAATATCCGTGAAAAACTGGCACAGGAGGCAAATGCCGATGAGATTGCATTTATCCGGCAGTATCTCTGACAGAGTGATTCCTGACGGAAAATGTGACGCTGCCAGGATGTGTGTAGTGAAAAATAAGACGGACAGTCTGTTTACCGGACTGTCCGTCTTGTTTTTACTGATTATTATGTCTACTCTACTTTTACCCGGCTGTTGAAACGGTCCAGAGCAAGAGCGGCTGCGATTCCAACTACGATGCAGATGATATTTACAACAGCAGTCCCTGCGGATTGAAACCCGGATACCGGGATGATCATGACTGTTGCCGCGATTACGATACCGATAATGCCGTGGAAAGCCAGGGAATAGAAGTTGTCAAACAGTGCGTTGATTGCCTTTGCCAGACAGATCACTGTGACAAGAGCTCCGATTCCGGCCGGAATCAGGATGCCCAGATCAAAATGTCCGATTCCGTCTACAAATGGAGTATAAAGGCCAAGCGGCATCAGCAGCGTGGAAAAGCTCATGCCCGGCGCTATGACGCTTAAGGCAAGGCAGAACCCGCAGAACAGATACCAGAAGAAGTTCGGGCGCACCTCCATGGAAGTCATCTGGAGTCCGATCAGTATGGCGAAAATAAGGCACATACATACGATCAGAGAAATATAAGAGCCTTTGGTGCGGCCCTGTTCTCCGGCTTCACGGAACAGTGACGGAAGCATTCCGGTGATCAGTCCGATGAACACGCAGACGGACGGATCCGGATATTTCTCCAGGAAGAAGGAGAGAATATTGGCTACTCCGAGAAATCCGATGACGCCGCCTAAAAATACGGGGATCAGTTTCGGAACATGGGTTTTAAAGTTCTTAAAGGGATTAGACAACAGTTCCATAATCGGTTTGTAGATTCCGAAGATTACACTGAGCACTCCGCCGGAGATGCCGGGCAAAACTGCGCCAAGCCCGATCAGCGCTCCCTGAACGATGCGGAAGATGATCTGCAGGGAACCGGATTTCCTGTTTCTCTTCTTATTCATAGGTTATAAGTCCTTTCTGTCTATCTTATGATTTTTGTCAAACATAATATTTATACTATTTTTCAGAGTTGTTTTCAAGTTCTCCTTATAAATTCCTTATAATTCTTCCCTATACTTCTATTTGCAGAGAGGAAGAAATATTCTCTGCGGGAAGGAGATTATCTATTGTGGAAAACATTATATTGGAAACAAGAGCACTGACAAGAACATTCCGGGGGCAGCAGATTCCTGCACTTGACCGTGTTTCGCTCCGGATTCCGGAAGGATGTGTCTATGGCCTTCTTGGGCCAAATGGGGCGGGAAAATCAACGCTTCTAAAGATTATTACAGGTATGATGAAACCGGATTCAGGGGAGGTGTATTATCACGGAAAACCGTGGACAAGAAAATGCCTGAAGGATATGGGGGTTCTCATTGAGACTCCGCCTGTCTATGGGAATCTGACGGCGAGAGAGAACCTGCTTGTCCGTACAACAGCGCTGGGACTCCCTGACTCCGTCATCGAGGAGGCGCTGGAGACTGCCGGGCTTCCGGATCCGGGAAAGAAGCGGGCAGGACAGTTCTCACTCGGGATGAAACAACGCCTTGGAATTGCGGCGGCGCTGATCGCGCATCCCGGTTTCCTCGTACTTGATGAGCCTACCAATGGTCTCGATCCATTTGGAATACAGGAGCTTAGAGAACTGATCCGGAGTTTCCCGGAGAAGGGGATTACAGTGCTTGTATCCAGTCACATTTTGAGTGAAGTGGAACAGATGGCGGATCATATCGGGATTCTGTGCGGAGGAATGCTGGGATATCAGGGAGGAATGCCGCCAAAGGGACATCTGGAAGAAATGTTTATGAAAATTGCGGAAAAGAGCAGGAAAGGGGGAAGGCTGTCATGAAAATGTACCGTGCGGAAAATCTGAAATACAGACACAGCTTTACCGGCATACTCTGGTTTCTGATGCAGCTGCTCACCCTGGCGCTTGCATACGGGATATCACGGGGAAACGGAATCAGTTCGGCATATAACTGGTGGTATACACTGATGCTTCCGGGCATGTTGACACTGGTTGTCTGCCTGATTGGAGAAAAAGACCGAAAAATGAAAAACCGGGCAGTTCTCCCGCTGCCGGTCAGAACAGGCAGCATATGGGATGCGAAGATTCTGGTCGGGATAAAATCTCTTCTTCTGGCTAATTTGTTCGGGGCTGCGGCGAACCTGATACTCGGACAGTATCTGCTTCCGAGACTCTGGATTCCCCAGGTGCTGGAACTTACCCCTGTGCAGATTGCTGCGGCAGCTGCGGTGATGACAGTGACTGCCCTGTGGCAGATTCCCTTTTGTCTCTGGATGGACCAGAAATGGGGCATGCTGCCGACAATGATCGTTAATATCATTCTGAACGGTTCCGGTACATTTATGGCAGTCACCACTCTCTGGATGATGAATCCGTGGGCAGTCATGCCGCGTCTGATGACAGTTGTGATCGGTATTCTGCCAAACGGACTCCGGGCTGTGCCGGAAAGCATGACATATATACCGGGCATCACAGATCCGAAAGCAATTCTGCCGGGGGTGCTGGTCACCTGTGCATGGTTTGTCATATTCTGGGGAATGTCAAGGTACTGGTACGAGAAAAAGGGGGTGCAGACAGTATGAGAGGATGGATTCGGCTGCTGAAAAGCGAAGCAGTCCGGCTGCGTCATACAGCGCTGTCCCGGGTACACCTGATCCTTCCGGCAGCAGGGGCGGCAGTCTTTCTGGGATATTACAGTGTCTCGAAATGGGACAGCGCAGCCAAAGTGCAGGCATATCTTCAGGTAGTAGCCTGCGTATGGCCGTTTTTGTGCGGAGTACTCTGCGGCATGGCGGAGGAAATGGAAGCAGACTGTGGCTATCAGAACTTTTTCCTTCTGCCGGGGAGAAAGTTTCAGGCTCTTCTGACGAAATGGCTGATCCTGTTTCTGGCAGGTTTCCCGGCCTGTATCATAGCGGTGTTTGGATTCGCAGCTGTCTACAGGACTTTTCCGGATGGCACGGTATATGGCATGGCGATTTACCTTGGCGCGGCTGTGGTCATCTGGCTTGGTCAGGCAGTGGTTTATCTGCTGCATCTTGTGCTTGCGTTTTTATTTGGAAAAGGCGTATCCATAGGGGTTGGTGTTATGGGCAGCCTGAGTGCCTTTCTGATGCTTACCGGGCTGGGCGATGGGATATGGATGTTCTTTCCATGGTCATGGAGTGGCAGAAGCTGCAGTTATCTGCTATTATATATGGCGGGAAAATCCGATGGAGCTGTTATTAATCCGATGATAAAAACGGAGCTGGGGATCTGCGCGGTAATATTTGCTTTTCTGACTGCAGCAGCATTTCTCTGGTTTTCCGGATATGAAGGCAGAAAAAGCGGTTTGGATTAATTTTTGCAGATATGGGAGGAAGAAGTGATGGGAGCAAAGATACTTGCCGTGGATGACGAGGAGGGAATTCTCCGGCTGCTGAAACGAGCACTGGAGCGGGACGGGGCTGAAGTAGATACGGTTTCAGATCCGATGCGGATTATGACGGGGGAAGTAAACCCGGACCGGTATGATCTGATCCTCCTTGACGTGATGATGCCTGGGATAGACGGATTCACTCTTCTGAATGGAATGCGGGACCGGATTGACTGTCCGATTCTGTTCCTCACAGCGAAAACTTCGGAAGAGGATCTGATGAGGGGGTTCGGTCTGGGGGCTGATGACTATATCCGAAAGCCCTTTGGCATCGGAGAACTGCGCGCCAGGGTCCAGGCACATATCCGCAGAGAAAGGCGGGAGAAAAAGCATGCGGTTACAGTTGGAAATCTCAGGTTTTATCTGAGGGAGAAGCAGATAGAGTACGGAGAACAGGAGATTTTGCTTACACCCGGGGAGTATGAAATCTGCGAGTATCTGGCCCTTCACCGCGGACAGGTATTCTCCAGGGAACAGATTTATGAGCATGTGTACGGGTATGACAAAGACGGGGATGAATCTGCTGTTACGGAGCATGTAAAGAACATTCGGGCGAAATTTCGAAAACTGGGGCTTGCGCCAGTGGAAACGGTGTGGGGAATCGGATACCGCTGGACCGCGGGTGAAGAAAAGGGGAACGGCAGATGAGATGGAATATGAAGCTCGGGACAGAGAAAACAGGGAAGGAAAGACAGAAAAGGAAGCAGAGTCTGCATATGGTGTTTATCCGTTTTCTGCTTCGATTCTGCATCGGTACAGTGCTTCTGGCGGCAGGAACCTTTGCGGTCTATGCGATCCTGGTGAATACAGGTGCCATCCGGCTTCCTACGGATGATCAGACACGCATTGAAGAGGCTGCGGATGAGATTCGAAACGGCGGAGATGAGACAGAGCTGCTTCCTGACAGCTGCAGGTTCGGTGTATACGATTCTGACGGTCATTTCCTCTATGGAACATTTGAGGGAAGAGAAAAAGAAGAGGCGTGGGAACGATGGAAGACCGGAAAGACCGGTTCGTTTTATAATTATTTCTATCGAGGGATCGAAAAGGATGATGGAAATCTTTTAATTGTACGGTATCAGATGGTAGCAAAGTTCGCGAATCCGGCTTTGAGGAATCTGTTTCCCAACGCAGAGTTCCTGATTCTCTCAATTGCCTTGATCCTTTTTATTATGCAGGCAGCAGTAACGGCAAGAAGTTTCGGACGCTATCTGAAAAAAAGACTGGATGCTCTGACCGAGATTGCTGCGAAAGCAGGAGGGGAAGATCTGAATTTTGAAAGGGAATATTCAGATATCCGGGAAGTAGATGAAGTTCTGGGAGCTCTGTTTAAAATGAAGGAAGCTCTGAAGCAATCCCTGAAGGAGCAGTGGGAGTCTCAGAAAAGAAAACAGGAGCAGGTGGCCGCTCTTGCCCATGATATCAAGACGCCGCTGACGATCATCCGGGGAAATGCAGAGCTGATTCAGGAGACAGAGGATTCAGTGGAACTCCGGGAGTGGAATCAGGAGATTCTTGACAATGCCGCGGAAATGGAACGATATCTTTCCATGCTTCAGGAAGCTCTGCGTGTGGGCCGGCAAACGGAAGAAGTGCGTGAAAAAGAGGAATTCACGGCGGAGTTGTTTCTGGAGGAAGTGAGAAGGAGAGCGGAAGCGCTTGGAAGAACGAAAAAGCTCAAAACAGACTGTTCATATCCCGAAGATAAATGTGTGCTCCGGGGAAAAAGCGGGATGAGGGAACAGCTGCTTCGAGCGGTCGGAAATGTGATTTCCAATGGAGCGGATTACTGTCCGGAAGGAGGAACACTGTCAATATGGGCAGAGAAGAAATGCGAAAGAGCAGAACAATTCCTTCGGATTACTGTCACGGACAGCGGGCCGGGGTTTTCTCCGGCGGCGCTTCGGCATGGAACAGAGCAGTTTTTTCAGGCAGACAGAAGCCGGGCCGGATCAGAACATTACGGAATGGGTCTCTATATCGCACGCAGCATTCTGGAGGAATATGACGGGAAACTGGAACTTGATAATGCGGAACAGGGTGGCGGAAAAGTGATGATATATATACCCTGTGACAAGCGGAAAGAAGGAGGAGGGAAATAATTATGGCAGATACGAAAATCCGGATCGCGGCGCCAGATGATGCCGCACAGCTTCTGGATATCTACGCGCCCTACGTGGAGAAAACCGCGGTGAGCTTTGAATATACAGTACCGGACCTGAAGGAATTCGCGGACAGAATCACCCGCATTCTTGAAGACTATCCGTGGCTGATCGCTGAAAGGAACGGGAAGGCAGCAGGTTATGCCTATGCCGGCAGAATCAAGGACCGGGCTGCCTATGACTGGGCGGTGGAAACCACAATCTATGTCAGAGAGGATCAGAAAAGAAACGGGGTTGGCCGGGCACTGTATCAGGCACTGGAACAGGTGCTTTCCATGCAGAACTTCCTTAATCTTAATGCCTGCATCGCCTGTCCGGATAAAGCAGATAATGATGATCCGTATCTTACTCTGGACAGCATGCACTTTCATGAACATTCAGGCTATCAGCATGTCGGAAGGTTTCACAGATGCGGATATAAGTTTGGCCGCTGGTATGACATGATCTGGATGGAGAAACAGATCGGAACACATACCGGACGGCCGGAACCGGTGATTCCATTTTCAGAGATCAGGGAGAAGATCTCAGTGAATCTGCCGGGATCGCAGAAATAACTCTGGTGCTGAACCTGTATATCGGGAGGATTCCCGGATAAGACGCAGGATCAGCAGCCGCCGCACAGACTGCAGGCAGTCGGGGTGGCGGCACATCCGCCCTGCGCAGTTTCACGCAGTTCGGAAGGAAGCCGTTTCCCCACAGTGTACATGGCATCCAGCATCTCGTCAAAGGGAATCGGCTGGTGTACACCGCTCAGCGAGAGCTCCGCGGCGGTGAGCGCATTCGCGGCACCGGCGGCATTTCGTCCCTGACAGGGTGCTTCCACAAGTCCGCCGATTGGATCACAGACCAGTCCCAGCATGTTCATGAGAACGGTGGAGGCAGCGCTGAGACACTGATCAGGCGTTCCGCCCATCAGCTCAACAGCGGCGGAGGCTGCCATGGCGGAGGCAACGCCGACTTCAGCCTGACAGCCGCCCACAGCGCCGGCTACCGTGGCGTTGCGCATGGCAAGATATCCGATGGCTCCGGCGTTAAACAGCACCCGAACCACCGGTTCGTCAGCAAGATCATATTCCTCCTGAAGGGCGAGAAGGACGCCGGGGACAATGCCTGAGGAGCCGGCGGTAGGAGCGGCTACGATCAGTCCCATGGAGGCGTTTACTTCCAGTACGGCCATGGCGTAGGTGATGCTTCGGCTCATAAGATCTCCGCAGACAGTTTTTCCCTTCGCACGGTGGAGAAAGAGAGCCTGCGCTTCCCCTCCGATCAGTCCTCCCATGGATTTTTTGGGAGAGTCGATGGGGGAGTGGGCAGAGTCTTTCATGATCTCCCATACGTGGCCCATCCGGGCGAGGACGGATCCGCGGGATTTTTCGGAGAGGGAACACTCGCGCAGGAGCATGATTTCGGATATTGGAAGCGCGCGGCTGCCGCACAGTGCCTGAAGTTCCTTTCCGTTTCTGAAATTGATCTTTTCATATCCACTCATCTTCTTACCCCTCCTGTAATTGAATCAGCATGACATCAGTGACATATTTGTTTTCTCTGATCTGTTCAACCGCTTCGGACGGAAGTTTATCATCAGATTCCACAATGCTGTATGCGGTCGATCCCTTTTCTTCCCTGTAGAGTTTCATATATGCGATATTGACATTTTTTTCGCTGAGACAGCGGGTGATGTGCGCCACTACGCCCGGTTTGTCCTGCTGCACCACGATCAGTGTACTGTACTCGCCGGAGAAATCCACCTCCACCTGATCAATCCGGGTGATGCGTACTTTCCCGCCTCCGATAGATTCTCCGCGGACCGTGAGAACGTGTCCAATGTTGTCCTCCATGCGGATATCCACTGTGTTCGGGTGCACCTCCGTCTCTTTTTCGTTCGTTGTGAAACTGTAGGAGAGCCCGATTTCATCTGCGATTGCAAAAGAATCCGGGATGCGCCTGTCATCAGTAGAAAACCCCATGATTCCGCCCAGCAGGGCACGGTCGGTTCCATGACCGCGGTAAGTCCGGGCAAAAGAGCCATAGAGTGTGAAATCTGCTTTCACAAGCTCGCCGTTCAACATTTTCCTTGCGAGAAGCGCAATCGCCGCGGCTCCGGCTGTGTGGGAGCTGGAAGGTCCGATCATGTTCGGACCGAGTACATCGAATACACTGATAAAAGACATGGTGTTCCTCCTGTTTTTCGGGTTGTTGACGTTTTAGCATCTGTAGTATATCATTGCGGTATGCATGAATCAAGGAGCGTGTGCCGGTTTATTCTATGGGCGGGGATGAATTTAAAGTATAATGTCATTGCAGAAAGTAGGGTAGAATAGGGTTTCGGAATAGCATCAGGTCAGGACTGCGGGAGTGGATTTTCGGAGGTAATCTCACGAGAATCTGCTCCCGCTATTGTATGGAAGGAGCTGGAATGATATATTATTGAAGGACAGCTGTGAAAAGATAACAGTTCAGCCCTCACAGCTCCATGGCGGATTGTTGTGTGAAAATCAGGTACAGGCAGTCGGAGAGAAGAGTATGGAAGATAAATCAATCGTAAATATGGCTGTTCTTGCAGGGGAGATCATGCTTCGCAGCGGGGCGGAAACTTACCGTGTGGAGGACACCATCAAGCATATACTGGACACTGCAGGTTCAGAGGACAGAAAAGTAAAGACAGAAGCACTCGTTCTTCTGACAGGGATCATCGTCACAATTGAAAGTCCCGGAGAGGAGACGGTTACAGTAATGCGCAGAGTTCACGACCGCGGGACGAACATGCACCGTATTGTGGAAGTAAATGAGATTTCCAGAAGATACTGCGCAGGGGAACTCTCAGCAGAAGAGACGCAGACGAGGCTGAATCAGATCAGGGGGAAACAGTATACGGTCGGGATCTATAATCTCGCAACTGTACTGGTGCCGGCAGGGTTTGCGCCCCTCTTCGGAGGCAGCCTCCGTGAGATACTGGCATCAGCCGCAGTTGGAGTGGTTCTGGCGCTTCTGATGACAATTGGAAAACGGGTGAGAATCAGCAGTTTCATACTGAATATGCTCTGCTCGGCAGGGATTGCCGTGGCAGCGCTTCTCCTGCGAATGTGCATACCGCAGCTGAATATGGACACAGTTATCATCAGCGGAATCATGCCCCTTGTCCCCGGAGTGGCAATCACCAACGCCATACGGGATACTTTAAGGGGAGATTATATCTCGGGCGGTGCGAGAGTGCTGGAGGCGTTTGTCACTGCAGCAGCAATTGCTATCGGAGCCGGTGTTGGAATTGCGCTGTTCAGCAGCTTATTTCAGGGAGGTGGTCTTCAGTGATAGAATTACTTTTAGTGGCGGCTGGATGCTTTGTGGCGATTGCCGGATTCGCCATCCTGCTGGAGACGCCAAGAAAATATATCTTTCAGGCAGGAATTGCCGGCGCGGGAGGCGGAGGAGTCTACTTCTTCAGTGTGCAGCACGGGCTGGATGTGGTTCTTGCTTCGTTTCTGTCAGCCCTTGTCATTGCGCTTCTGGCGCATACGTTTGCGCGAATTTTCAAAGCGCCGGTCACAGTGTTCCTGATTGCCGGCATTCTGCCCACGGTTCCCGGTGCGGGAATGTACCGGACAGTTTACTATATCCTTCTGAATAACAGGGCAAACGCGTCTTATTATCTCATTCAGACTCTTGAGATTGCGGGAGTGATTGCGCTGGCCATATTTATCGTGGACGCACTTTTCCGGATTCGGAGAAATCAGACCAGGTGAGAAAAACCGCTATTTTGTTCACTACCTTCATTGACTGAACGTACGAAAACAGAGAGGTTTTTTAAGACGTATTCTGCAGGGAGTGAGGATGTGGGCGAGGTTCCGCTCCGGGGAATAAGGGCAACTAAGAAGTTC
>DXGZ01000039.1 GCA_019113645.1 Candidatus Mediterraneibacter vanvlietii
TATTCGACATACTCACGATTAAGAAGCCAGACAGAACCGGCAGGATAACGACTAAGGTCTATGAATTCAGGTAGTCAGTTTTAAACAATGTTGATTTGAAGAACGCAGAGAACTGCGGAATATAAGTCAGGATCGCTTTTCAAAGGGGAGGGGCGTTGGATTTGGCGACTTCGGAATGGAGTTAAAAACAATGCCCCTCCCCTTTGAATACGGCTTTACAAACTTTATTCCGCATTTCTCGGACGTTTTACTCTATCGAAGAATCAGACAAACTCAGATTATTGTTATGATTTTCCTCGGACACTTCTCTGCGCACACGCCGCAGTTTGTACATTTCTCCGGGTCAATATGTGCAAGGAAGTTATTGACTGTAATTGCGCCCGCCTCACAGTTTTTCTCGCAAAGACGGCAGCCGATACAGCCGACCTGGCAGACATCCATGAGAGCTTTTCCTTTTTCATTAGAGTTACATCCAACAAAAGTCTGCTGTTTGTACGGGATCAGCTCGATTAAGTGCTTCGGACATGCCGCCACACACTTGCCGCAGGCTTTGCAGGCTTCGCGATCCACGACAGCAATTCCGTCTACGATGTGAATTGCATCAAACGGACAGGCCTTCACGCAGGAACCATATCCGAGACATCCGTAGGCGCAGCCCTTTGCGCCGCCGTCCTGCATCTGGCTTGCCATGACGCAGTCCTGGATTCCGGTATATTCGTATTCCGTCTTTGCTTTTTCACATGTTCCGCCGCATTTCACAAAAGCGACTTTCCGTTCCTGAGCGGAAGCGTCAACTCCCATGATCTTTCCGATCTTTTCTGCAACCGGAGCGCCGCCCACAGGGCAGCCGCCCACTTCTGCTTCTCCCGCCACGATGGCTGCTGCCAGACCGGAACATCCCGCGTATCCGCAGCCGCCGCAGTTGTTGCCGGGAAGAACATCAAGAATTGCGTCCTCTCTCTCGTCTGTCTGAACAGCGAACTTCTTTCCGGAAATACCGAGGAAGACACCGATGAACAGACCTGTGCCGCCGACAATTACGGCTGCTAAAATTATTCCTGTTATATTCATACCATCATTCCTCCTAAATCAATCCTGAGAAACCAAAGAACGCGATTGCCATAAGTCCGGCTGTCACGAGGACGATCGGTGTTCCGCGGAATGACTCAGGCACGTCATTGTTTTCGATTTTTTCACGTATTCCGGCCATGAGAACAATGGATACGAGGAATCCGGCAGCAGTTGCAAATCCGTTTACCACACCTGTAAGAATTCCATAACCGTTCTCAACATTTGTCAGAGCCACACCGAGCACGGCACAGTTTGTTGTGATCAGGGGAAGGTAGACGCCGAGCGCATTGTAAAGCGGAGGCATGGCCTTCTTTAAGAACATCTCAACGAACTGAACCAGTGCGGCGATAACCAGGATGAACACGATCGTATTCAGATACTGGAGTTCTCCGCCCATAATGTTTGGGTTGCCGAGAATGAATTTGTAAATCAGTCCGGTGACAAAGGAGGCGATTGTGATGACAAATACAACCGCTCCGCCCATTCCGGCAGCTGTCTTTACATTTTTAGACACGCCCAGGAACGGACAAATTCCAAGGAACTGACTGAGTACAACATTATTTACAAACGCTGATCCGACAGCGATCAATAATAATTCCTGCATTTATGCCCCCTCCTGTTCTTTTTTATTTTCTGCCTTCTCAGACTCGATCAGATGTCCGCCGCAGATATTTTTGCTCGCGCAGGAAGCGCAGCCCGCGCCGCATCCTGCCTGAGCAGGAACTTCTTTTCCTTTTTTCGCCAGATTGTTCTTCACTTTATTCTGGAGCGCTACAAGGCACGCCAGTACAAAGAACGCTCCCGGAGCAAGGATAAAGATTGTAAACGGCACATAAGAGTCCGGCATAACCTGAATGCCGAAGATCTGTCCGGCGCCGATCAGTTCTCTCACAATACCGATCGAAGTAAGACCTACCGTGAATCCGAGTCCCATTCCGATTCCATCGAACACAGACGGCAGCACCGGATTCTTCGATGCATAACTCTCGGCTCTTCCGAGGATAATACAGTTTACCACGATCAGCGGAATATAGAGTCCCAGGCTGTCATACAGGCTTGGGACAAAGCCCTCCAGCAGGAAGTCCACAATCGTTACGAAAGATGCAACAACAACGATAAACGCCGGCATTCTGACAGAATCCGGGATGATCTTCCTGAGCATGGAAATCAGCATGTTGGACATAACCAGCACAGCTGTGGTGGAAAGTCCCATTCCGATTCCGTTGATGGCAGATGTCGTAACTGCAAGAGTCGGACACATGCCAAGCATGAGAACAAAGGTCGGGTTTTCTTTTACAAGTCCGTTAAAAATACGTTCTGTACATTTATTCATTGACTCCGCCTCCTAACTCATTCTGAAAATATACAAGAGCGGCATTTACCGCATTGGTTACGGAGTTAGTCGTGATCGTCGCGCCGCTGATTGCATCGATCTTGTCATCCCCTTCTTCTCCGCTCTTTGTGTAGCTGAACTGCTCGACCTGTTTATCTTTGAACTGGTCCTTGAACTCCGCCTCATCGGCTTTCATTCCAAGTCCGGCTGTCTCGCTGATGGAGACCATCTCCACACCTTTCACAGTTCCATCCAACGTAATACCGACCGAAAGACTGAGATCTCCGTCATAAGCCTCATGGGATGTGACGTTGATCACATATCCGATCACCTCGCCGCTGTCATCCGTCCCCTCTACAACTTCTGTGATGTCATCAGAGTTAAAACCGTTTTCTGCGAGAAGTGATGAAGCGCTGTCGGAACTGAACTCCGCATATTCAGTAAATTCAGATGCATCGGAGAGAACTGCGCGAAACGCTTCCTGTTTCGTGTTCTCCTGTGCTGCAGCGATCGGCTCTTTCGTGATCCCGTATACGATTCCGAGAAGAAGTCCGGAAACAACGGTAATCACTGTCAGGATCAGTGTGTTTTTAATAATCTTATTCATCATTTTTCCCCTCCTTTACCGAATGGTTTGGGAAGAGTGATCTTCTCAATAAGCGGAACAAGCAGGTTGCTGATGATAATCGCATAGGACACACCTTCCGCTGAACCGCCGAAGAGACGGAACAATCCGGTCAAAAGTCCCATACAGATACCATATATAATCTTCCCGCTGCCTGTGATCGGCGAAGTGACATAATCTGTCGCCATGAACCATGCACCGAGCATGATTCCGCCACCGCACAGGTGAGCTGTTATGTACTGTGGATCCAGACCGTGTCCGCCGAAAATAACAATAAACACAACAAAAGAAATCAGATATGATCCCGGAATCTTCAAATCAATCACACCGGTCAGGATCAGGAACATGGCTCCGATCATAATCGCGATCACAGAAGTCTCTCCGATTGTTCCTCTGATATTGCCGAGAAGCATATCCATTGTGTTGACCGCTTCTCCTGCTTTGAGTTCAGCCAGAGGTGTCGGTCCGGTTACTCCGTCATATACGAAATACGTCATCTGACCGGCAAAACAGATCAGAAGGAAACATCTTGCGGCCAGCGCCGGGTTCATGAAGTTCTGTCCAAGTCCGCCGAAAAGCTGTTTTACAACAACAATGGCGAACACAGCTCCGACAACCCCCATCCACCACGGAAGTGTAGGCGGAAGGTTGAGTGCCAGCAGCAAACCTGTGACTGCAGCACTGAAATCATTGATTGTAATCGGTTTATGCATCAGTTTTTCATAAATAAATTCTGCTAAAACCGCTGAAACCGTAGTCACCACGACAAGGATCCACGCATTCTCGTGACGGAAATTCCAGATTCCGAAAATCGTGGCCGGGAGCAGACCGATTAATACCAGAAGCATGATGTTGCTGCTCTTTATTCTGTCGCGAATGTGCGGCGAAGAAGATACTTTATAATTCTCGTTCACTTTTCTGTCACCTCTCTTACTTTTTCCTCTTATTGGCAAGAGCTGTCTTGCGCATGGATCCGATCGCCTGTTTCAGCGGCCGCTTTGCGGGACATACATAACTGCAGGATCCGCATTCCACACATTCCAGCCCATTCATCGCGATGAATTTTTCCTCATCATGGCGCTGCGCATAATCTGCAAGCCTGGAAGGAATGATCCGGCTCGGACAGACTTCCACGCATCTGGCACAGTTTATACATGCAGTCTCCTGGCTTCGGGATACGATATCTTCCTTAAAAGCCAGAATAGACGAAGATGTCTTTGTAACCGGTGCGTCCAGAGATACCATTGCGAATCCCATCATCGGACCTCCGGAAATCAGTTTTTCAGGATCAGAGGTGAATCCTCCCGCCGCTTCGATGAGCTCCCGGTGGCTTGTGCCGAGAAGAACCCTGAAGTTGCCGGGTCTGGCAACCGCATCTCCGCTTACAGTTACAACCCTCTCGGTCAGAGGCTGTCCGTTGATTACTGCATTATGTACAGCGATAATCGTCTCCACGTTGTCAACAATGCAGCCTGCGTCTGCCGGAAGCATGGACGAGTTGATCGCCCGTTTGGTAACGGCATAGATCAGCTGACGCTCCGCACCCTGCGGATACTTTGTCGCCAGAAGTCTGACATCCATGCGCGGTTCATCGGCGACTGCCGCGCGGATCTTCTCCGCACAGTCCTTTTTATTGTCCTCTACAGCGAAGAATCCCTTCGCGTTCGGGAACAGAGAGAGGATAACTCTCATACCGCTGATCAGTTCCTCCGTATTCTCGAGCATTCTCCGGTAATCAGCCGTAATGTACGGTTCACATTCCGCGCAGTTGGCGATGATATACTCGATCTTCTCCGGTTCTTTCGGGGAGAGCTTCACGCGTGTCGGAAAGCCCGCGCCGCCCATTCCGACAACTCCTGCGCTGCCGATGCGGTCGAGAATCTCTTCCCGGGTCATTTCCTCAAGCGGTTTGACCGGAGCAGATTCTGCCTTCTGATACTCTCCGTCATTTTCAATTACAATACATTCCGTTTTTGATCCCGCAGGATTAAAATGCTGTTCCAGCCCTTTTACCGTGCCTGACACAGATGAATAGACCGGCGCCGAAACAAATCCGCCGGCTTCCGCAATCATCTGTCCTTTGAGAACATGATCTCCTTTTTTTACAACAGGATTAGCCGGTGCGCCAATATGCTGTGATAACGGATAAACCATATCGCCTTTGGGCAGGAGCGGCTGGATCGGCTGATCTTTTGAGAAACGTTTTCCATCATCCGGATGGATACCGCCTTTGAATGTCAAAAGTCCCATTCTCTTCTTCCTTTCCTCCCTGCATGAATAAACAGCCGTTGTGGCAACCGCTGTTACATGCTTAATTTTTATATAATCATTATTATAGTAAAATATAAATACAAAATCTAGTAAATCGACGGCAAAAATTGCATATTTATACGAACATCTTGTCGATATTTTAACAAAAAATCATCGATTTTTTTACTGAAACAGAAAACCGGAACGGTTTATACCGTTCCGGTCAAAATACTTATCCTGAATATTGCTGATTATTCAGCGTCAGCCTCTTCAGAAGCTTCTGCCTCTTCTGTATGCTCTGGCTCAAGCGCTTTCATGCTCAGGCTGATTTTTTTCTCATCTTCGTTAAGATCAACGATCTTAGCTGTGATCTCCTGTCCGATGGAAAGAACATCAGACGGTTTATCCACATGTGCACGTGAAATCTGGGATACATGAAGCAGTGCGTCTACTCCGGGAGCAAGCTCAACAAATGCACCAAAGTCTGTCATACGTGCAACTTTTCCAGTAATCACTTTTCCTACTGCAAAATCCTCTGCTGCATTTGCCCACGGATTTGTCTCCGGGAACTTCAGGCTGAGAGCGATTTTTGTATCATGAATATCTTTTACAAGAACTGTCAGCGTATCTCCTACATGGAAGAGTTTCTTCGGATTGTCAACTCTGCCCCAGGACATCTCGGAAATATGGAGAAGTCCGTCTACACCGCCGAGGTCTACGAAAGCACCGAAATCTGTTACATTCTTAACAGTTCCTTCGATTCTGTCACCAACCTGAAGTCTCGCAAAGAGTTCTTTCTGTTTCTCAGCGCGCTCAGCAACGAGAAGCTGTCTTCTGTCGCCGATCACACGGTTTCTTCTCGGATTGAATTCGCTGATTACAAATTCGATTTCTTTTCCTTCGTATTTTCCAAGATCTTTCTCGTAGGAATCAGATACAAGGCTTGCCGGGATAAATACTCTTACCTCGTCCACCGTTGCGCAGATACCGCCGCCAAGGATCTGAGTAACTGTAGCTTTGAGCACCTCTTTGTTTTCGAATGCTTCGCGAAGTCTTTCGTTTCCTTTTTCAGCAGCAAGTCTCTTATATGTAAGAAGAACCTGTCCCTCTCCATCATTTACTTTTAACACTTTGACAGTCATCGGATCGCCAACGGATACGACTGTTGTAAGGTCGAGAGACTGGTCATTGGAATACTCGTTTTTTGTGATGATACCATCTGCTTTGTAACCAATATTTAAGATAATCTCATCCGGTTTCACATCGATTACTGTACCTTCAACCACCTCTCCGTTGTGAATTGTTTTGAATGACTCGTCTAACATCTGTTCAAAAGATAATTCCGACATTATTTTGAACCTCCTCAATTATATTGTTGGGCGTGGATGCCCCTGCTGTAATACCTACTGTTTCCACTGACCCTAATTGATTCAAATCCAAATCGTCAAGTGTCTGAATATAGTACGTATTGTTACATGCCGTCCGGCAAATCTCAAATAACTTTTGGGTATTGGAACTATGCTTGTCACCAATCACTATCATAGCATCCACCGATTTCGCAATGCTTTCCGCCTCTGTCTGACGCTCTTTAGTGGCATTGCAAATCGTATTTAAAACACTTACATCATAACTCTTTTTCTTGATAATTTCAACTAAATCTTTAAATTTATTGTAATTAAATGTCGTCTGAGATACAATGCAGAGCTTCTCCTTTTCCCCGGGAATGAAGTTTTCCGCGTCATCCACACTCTGGATTACCGTCACATGGTCTCCTGCCCAGCCCCGGATCCCCTCCACTTCCGGATGTTCAGGATTTCCGATGATAACAATATGTTTTCCTTCCCGGCTTTCTTTTTGTACGATATTGTGAATCTTTTTGACAAACGGGCAGGTGGCGTCTACAATACGGATCCTTTTCTCTTCCAGTATGTCATAAATACGTTTTTCCACGCCGTGGGACCGGATGATCACCGTCCCTCCGGCAAGACTGTTCAGTTCCTCTTCATTTCGAAGAACCGTCACGCCTCTGTTTTCCATATCTTTGACCACTTCTTCGTTGTGAATAATCGGTCCCAGCGTATAGATTGGGCCCTCACATGTGCCAACCTGCTCATATACTGTATCTACAGCCCGCTTCACGCCAAAGCAGAATCCCGCTGTCTTTGCCTTGATTACTTTCATAAACGATCTCCTTTTATCTGCAGTGACTGCAGATTTCTGCCACCACCTCGGGGATGGTCATATCCGAACTGTCAACCAGTATCGCGTCTTCCGCTTTTTTCAGCGGCGCGATCTCCCGTGTCATGTCACGTTCATCCCGCTCACTGATATCTCTGGCAATCTCCTCCAGATTGCAGGATTCTCCTTTTTCCTTCAGCTCCGTGTAGCGTCTCATGGCACGTGTTTCAACGCTTGCCGTCAGATAAATTTTCACATCAGCATCCGGCAGAATATTTGTTCCGATATCCCTGCCGTCCATGATCACATCTTTCTCCCTGGCAAGAGATCGCTGAAGCTCCAGAAGTTTTTCCCGCACCTGAGGAATTGCCGATGTCCTGGAAGCCATATTTCCAACCTCTTCTGTGCGCAGCATGGAGGTGACATTTTCCCCGTTCAGATAAATCTGCTGAACTCCATCCTCATATCCGATGGAAACTTCCGCATCCCTGCATGCTTCCGCGACAGCCTCCCTGTCATCCGGGTTCACTCCCTTGTTCAGAAAATGAATCGCAAGCCCTCTGTACATCGCGCCAGTGTCAACATATATATATCCTTTTTCTTTTGCGACCAGCTTGGCGATGGTACTTTTGCCGGCACCGGCCGGTCCGTCGATTGCAACATTATATCCCATATCTGAGTTCCTCACTTTCCTCTCTTTAATTTCCAGATGTCTGTCCGGCATTGAGTCCTGCCAGATACCCGGTCGACCATGCGATCTGCAGATTGAATCCGCCGGTCATCGCGTCGAGATCAAGCACCTCTCCCGCGAAGTAAAGCCGGTGTACCAGTTTGGATTCCATTGTTCCCGGATCAATCTCTTTTACCGAGACGCCGCCTTTTGTGATAATCGCTTCGTTATAGCCGCGCAGCGAAGTCAGCGTCATTGTGAAATCCTTGATCAGCCGGACAAATTTCAGCCGTTCTTCTTTCGTGATTTCATTTACTTTTTTCTCTTCCGGTATGCCGGAGAGTTCCACCATAACAGGCTTCAGCTTTGCCGGAAACAGCCCGTCAACAGCGTTTTTAAACTGACGGTTGTGATTCGACTCAAAGTCCCGCAGCACCCGTTTGTCGAGCTGTTCTTCTGCCAGAGCAGGCTTCAGGTCAATGTGCAGTGTCAGTTCCTTCTGCTTGAGACGTCTGCCGACAACACTGCTTGCACTTAAGATGACCGGACCTGTCACGCCGTAATGGGTAAACAGCATCTCGCCGAATTCTTCGTACAGTTTCTTCTTTCCGTCAGTAATCTTTATCTCTATGTTCCGGAGCGAAAGCCCCATCAGTTCCCCTGCATACCATTCTTTCACTTCCATGGGCACAAGGGCGGGGAGCAGGTCTGTCACTTTATGTCCGCAGGCTTTCGCGAACCGGTAGCCGTCTCCTGTCGAACCGGTTGAAGGATAAGAAGCGCCGCCGGTTGTTACGATAACAGAATCGCCGCGGATTTTTTTTCCTGATGCAAGGACCACTCCGGAAACCGTCATCTCTGTTCCATCAGCATCAGACAGCTCTTCAACCAGCAGCTCTCGCACCTCCGAGTGGAGATAAATCTGTACGCCCAGCCGTTTCATCTCCCGGCTCAGTGCATTGATCACGTCCGAAGAATGATCAGAGACCGGAAACACTCTGTCGCCGCGCTCAATTTTCGTCTGCACGCCCAAATCTTCGAAAAACTGTATCACCTGATCATTGGTAAAGCTGTAAAATCCGCTGTACATAAATTTGGGATTGCTGTTCATGGCGCGGAAAAACGCTTCAATGTCAGCAGCATTTGTGATGTTGCACCGCCCTTTTCCCGTGATAAACAGCTTCTTCCCGAGCTTTTCATTTTTCTCAAACAGGGAGACTTCATCCCCCTGGCGGGCAGCCGTAACAGCAGCCATCATTCCCGCTGCGCCTCCGCCTACAATCAGAACTTTACTCATACTTTCCTAAACCTCATCATCTATATCATCAGCATCGTCTTTTGGAAATGACGTGCTCACCGGGTTCAGTTCATCCCCGCTGTAAACCTGATACTCTCCCCAGATATCTTCCAGTGTCTCCAGTGTGGAGATAACCTCTTTCTGTTTCTTCATGCAGAGCGCCACAAGAAGTGCATTGATCACGCTGAGCGGAGCTACAAGAGAGTCCACAATCGAAGCAATATCGCTCCGGGCAATCAGATTGCAGGATGAATACAGATTCATGGGCGAATGAATGCTGTCCGTAAGTGTGATCACCTTCGCCTTCCGGTTGCTGGCGAACTCAAGCGCCTTCAGTGTCCTCATGGAATAGCGCGGAAAACTGATCCCAATGATCACATCCTCCTCGCTGATCCGGATGAGCTGTTCGAAAATCTCGCTTGAACTGTTCGTTGTGACCGAAGTCACTTCCGGACAGATCAGATTCAGGTAAAAACTCAGAAACGAAGCAAGAGGCGCACAGCTCCGGATTCCGATCACATATATTCTTTTCGCGTTTAAAATCGTATCGATTGCAAGATCAAATGCCTTGTGGTCAATAGCCGCAGTCGTCTCCTTGATCTTATCAATATCAGACTGAAGCACTGTCTGCAGGATCTCGCTCTGGCTGATGCGGCCGTAAGTCACTTCCATGCGCTGAATCGAGTTCAGCTTGTTCCGAACCAGTTCCTCCAGAGCCCTCTGAAACCCGGGATACCCTTTGTATCCGAGCTGGATGGCAAACCGCACAACCGTGGATTCGCTGACCCCTACTGTCTCGCCTAATCTGGCAGCTGTAAGGAAAACAGCCTTGTCATAATTGCGGCGCACATAATCCGCCAGTCTGCGCTGCCCCTTACTCATCCTGGCATATTTCTCTTCAATCCTGACAATCAGTTCATTTGTCGTATTTTCCGTTGTTTCCATCTTTATTTAAAATCCTTTGTTTTTCGTAATGATACGGGTATGGCAGTTTCACGCCGGCTGGCAGGAATACCAGTCATTCGTCAGCCGCTTCACATCCGCGGTCAGACAGGACGGGTATATGTTTTGAGCCATTCCCTCTCGTCCGGTGTCAGGTGCGGAGACACCTTTTCATAGACCTGACTGTGATAGACATTGAGCATCTGCCGCTCCTCTTCACTCATCCTCTCCGGAATCAGCGCGTCCAGATCAATGGGGACAAAAGTGAGGGGTTCAAAACGCATGAACTGTCCATAGCCGTTCTTTACATCTTCGCACACAAGCAGCTCATTTTCAAGCCGGATTCCATGAGAATTTTCAATATAGATACCGGGCTCATCCGTGATAATCATGTTTTTCTCGAAAACCTGCGCGGGTTTCTTCCCCTCTTTCCACCGGAAACTAATCGGCGGTTCGTGAATGTTCATCAGATAACCGACGCCGTGGCCTGTGCCGTGATTAAAGTTGACCCGTTCTTTCCAGAACACTTCTCTTGCCATGCAGTCCAGCGTCACTCCGCTGCTCCCATAAAGAAATACCGTATTCATAAGGCGCAGCATTGCTCTCGCCGTGAGGGTGAAGTCTTCCTTCTCCTTCTCAGTTATCTGTCCCAGCGCAACCGTACGTGTAATGTCTGTTGACCCTTCCTGATAATGTCCTCCGGTATCAGTCAGAAGCATCTTTCCCTCGTGCAGAACAGAATCCGTCTCCGGTGATGCGCTGTAATGAACAATAGCGCCGTGCTCTGCAAATGCGCTGATCGGCGCAAAACTCGCACCCAGATATCCATCCTGTTCCGCCCGGAAGGATTCCAGCTTCTCTGATGCTGAGATCTCTGTTATCTTGCTCTTGCCAATCTGTGTCTTAATCCAGTACATAAACTTTGTGTGAGCAACTGCATCCTTTAAATGCGCTTTGCGGATATTGGCGACTTCCACATCATTTTTTATACATTTCATGAGAATCTCAGGATTCTCTGCTTCTTTTATTTTTGTCCCTTCAGGAATGTTGTGATAGAGAATGTCATTTATCCGTTCCGGGTCCAGAAGTACCGTACTTCCGGCAGGAAGATTCTTCACAGATTCGTAAATCTCATCATAGGGGCGGAGCCGGATTCTGTTTTTCTGAAAATCCGCCTGCATTTCATCAGAAAACTTCTTCCTGTCCGCAAAGAGCTCCGCATAGTCCGGATAAATAAGAAGATAGGCTAAAACAAGCGGACAGTAAGCGACATCGTTTCCGCGAATGTTTAAAAGCCATGCAATATCATCGAGACTTGCCGCCAGGTGAATATCCGCGCCGGCTTTTTTCATCTCGGCCCGCACACGGCTCAGCTTGGACGCCGTACTCTCCCCGGAATATTTTTCATCAAGGGCGTATGCGGATGCATCGGGAAGTTCCGGACGGTACTCCCAGATCCTTCCGATCAGATCTACATTATTTCTGATATTCCCATGTCTGTCCTGAGCGATTTTTTTATATATCTTTCCGTCAGATATTCCGATGGAACGGCCGTCATACCCGATTATGCCGCCCTCCGGAAGTGATTTTCTCAGATAGTCTTCGATCGTATCCACACCAGGTTCGCCCATTTTACAGAGATGAATTCCGCTTCCCTGCAATTCTTTTTCAGCCTGGATGAAGTATCTTCCATCCGTCCAAAGTCCCGCTTCCTCCGCAGTAATCACCGCGGTTCCGGCGGATCCTGTAAAACCAGTAATAAACTGCCGTTCTTTAAAATGATCGCCGACATACTCGCTTTGATGATAATCAGTGGAAGGGACGAGATAGATATCAACGCCCTCCCGGGCCATCTCCCGGCGAAGCGCGGCGATTCTGTCTGAAACACGCATTTCTATATTCCTCCTGAAAGGGATTATGTTTAAATCGACATTCCTATGATACCACCAAACAAATGATTCTACAAATAAAAATTAGTACCGCTGCATATACCGAAATCACTTGAATGAATTCCGGGAAGTTCCGAAGAAAGAGAATCAGGGGACGGATTCTCGGGAATCCGTCCCCTGATTTTTTTCCTGGAAACTGTTTTATTATACCGGATAAGCTCCGTTTTCCGTATCCGCAACAGCCGCATCTACTTTTGTCTGCTGTGCTTCTCTGTATTTGAAGAAGTCAACCGCAACCTGCGGGAAAAGTGCGTATGTGAGCACATCTTCATCCTGCTGGATCCATCTCTCGCACTCTTTGCGGAGTGTATCGAGCTCGTTCGGAATCAGATCAGCCGGACGGCAGGTAATGATCTCTGCGTCATCGCCGAGAATCTTCTTCTGAAGATCCGGGTTAACCGGTTTTACGGTTGCACCGTATTTTCCGGCAAGGATATCTTTTGTCTCTTTTGTAGCCACTTTATAGCGCTCGCCCATCAGAACGTTAAGCACTGCCTGTGTTCCGACGATCTGAGAAGACGGAGTTACAAGCGGCGGCTCGCCGAGGTCTTTCCGTACGCGCGGCACTTCCTCAAGCACATCGTAAAATCTGTCTTCCGCTCCCTGCTCCTTGAGCTGTGATGTCAGATTGGAAAGCATTCCTCCCGGCACCTGATACAGAAGCGTCTTGATGTTGACTCCGAGGTTGGTCGGGTTCAGAAGTCCGCTCTTGAGTGCATCGTCTCTGATCGGACGGAAGTAATCCGCGATCTCGGCAAGGAGTTTCTGATCCAGACCGGTATCATACGGAGTTCCCTTGAATGTCTCAACCATAACTTCCGTTGCCGGCTGGGAAGTTCCCAGAGCAAACGGGGAGATTGCAGTGTCAATGATATCCGCGCCCGCTTCAACTGACTTCATATAAGTCATGGAAGCAACACCTGATGTATAGTGTGTATGCATCTCGATCGGAATCTCAACAGCCTCTTTCAGTGCTGTCACAAGCTCTGTTGCCTGATACGGGCAGAGAAGACCTGCCATATCTTTCACGCAGATAGAGTTTGCGCCCATATCCTCGATCCGTTTTGCCAGGTCTACCCAGTAATCCAGAGTGTAGGCATCGCCCAAAGTATAGGACATCGCGACCTGAACATGAGCCTTTTCTTTATTCGCCGCATTCACAGCCGTCTGAAGATTACGGATATCATTCAGGCAGTCAAAAATACGGATAATATCAATTCCGTTTGCCACAGATTTCTGCACGAAATACTCTACCACATCATCTGCATAGGGACGATAGCCCAGAATATTCTGTCCGCGGAAGAGCATCTGAAGCTTTGTGTTTTTGAATCCGTCGCGGAATTTTCTCAGTCTGTCCCACGGATCTTCCTTCAGGAAACGAAGAGATGCGTCAAATGTCGCGCCTCCCCAGCACTCTACTGCATGGTAGCCGACTTTATCCATCTTGTCGATGATCGGGAGCATCTGTTCTGTTGTCATTCTGGTGGCAATCAGTGACTGATGTGCGTCACGCAGAATTGTTTCTGTTATTTTCACTGGTTTCTTTTCCATTTCTGCCATTTATTTGTCCTCCATATACTACTTAACGCCAAAGATCGCCATAAATGTTCCTGCTACAACTGCTGTTCCGATAACACCCGCAACGTTCGGACCCATTGCGTGCATCAGAAGGAAGTTGGTCGGATCGGCCTCAGCACCTACTTTCTGAGAAACACGGGCAGCCATAGGAACGGCGGATACGCCGGCAGATCCGATCAGCGGATTTACCTTGCCTTTTGAGAACCAGCACATCAGTTTGCCGAACAGCACACCGGCTGCCGTACCGAATGCAAATGCGACCAGTCCGAGAATTACGATCTTGATGGTATCCCAGTTAAGGAAAGCTTCCGCGCTTGTTGTCGCGCCTACAGAAGTACCCAGCAGGATAACGACAATGTACATCAGTACATTTGCCGCCGTATCTGTCAGCTGTCTTACCACGCCGGACTCTTTAAACAGGTTGCCGAGCATGAGCATACCTACCAGCGGTGCTGTTGTAGGAAGAATCACGCAGACAACGATCGTGATAATGATCGGGAACAGGATTCTCTCCAGCTTGGACACCGGTCGGAGCTGTTCCATCTTGATCTTACGTTCTTTCTCTGTTGTCAGAAGTTTCATAATCGGCGGCTGGATAATCGGCACAAGCGACATATACGAGTACGCCGCCACCGCAATCGGTCCCAGAATCGCCGTCTGTTCCAGTTTTCCCGCAAGGAAAATGGATGTAGGACCATCGGCACCTCCGATAATGGAGATTGCCGCTGCGGCTCTGTCTGAAAATCCCATTGCCATAGCACCGAGATATGCGGCAAAAATGCCGAACTGCGCGGCTGCTCCAAGAAGAAAGCTCTTCGGGTTCGCAATCAGCGGTCCGAAGTCGGTCATCGCTCCGACTCCGAGGAAAATCAGAGACGGCAGGATGGACCATTCATCAAGTACATAGAAATAGTAAAGAAGTCCGCCTGTTCCATTAGATGCCTCTTCCGGGCTGATCATAATATCAGGATAGATATTAACAAGCAGCATACCGAAGGCGATCGGGACAAGCAGCAGCGGCTCAAAGCCATGCTTTATTGCCAGATAGAGGAAGATGCAGGCAACACCGATCATGATCAGGTTTCCCCAGGTCAGGTTCATGAAAGCGGTCTGCTCTACCAGGTTCCCCAGTGTATTTGAAATATATTCCATTTGTCAAACCTCCTGGTGAGTAACTAGTTTAATGTAGCGAGTACCGCTCCTGCCTCAACCGCATCGCCAACTGCTACATCAATGCTGGCAATGGTTCCTGCTTCCGGGGCAACAACCGGGATCTCCATTTTCATAGCTTCAATAACAACGACTGTGTCGCCCGGCTGAACGCTCTGTCCAACTGTTGTAGGAATCTGATATACCTTTCCGGCAGCGCCTGCTTTTACTTCGATTTTACCTGCGCCTGCAGCTTTCGGAGCCGGTGCGGGAGCCGGAGCTGCCTTCGGTACCGGAGCCGGTGCCGGTGCAGCCGGAGCCGGTGCTGTGCCTGCGCCCTTTTCTTCCACTGTAACGTCATATACGTTGCCGTTTACTGTAATCGTATAATTTTTCATTTCTGAATCCTCCTGATTATGATTAATTCCATTTATTTGATTTTCTTCTCTTAATTGATCTCACCACAAATCCGTCTGTTGAAGTACCTTCGGAAGCTGCAATCGCAGCTGCGATCACTGCTGCAAGTTCCGTATCATCCGCGGCTTCAGCCACCGGTTCTGCTGCGGCCGGTGCCGGAGACGCCTTCGGAGCTTCAGCCACCGGTTCAGCTTTTGAGCTTCCCCGGAATTTTTTCTCCAATACCGGGATGAATTTCAACAGATAGATGACAAAGGAAAGGAAAATAAGCACAACGAATACGGTACCCATTCCAAGGATTGTATTAAGCCCGGCTTTCTGAAGGATCTCTCCTGTAGAATAATCGGCGCTTACCGTAATGCTTTCCATGTTCATTTCATCATCAAAAGTAAACTGCAGTGTAGCTGCTCTGTCAGCGAACTGTGCGTCTGTCATAAGGTTGACGCCATCATTCGTTGTCTCTGAAGTATATTCTCCTGTGGCAGAGACAAACTCACCGCACTCTTCTTCTGCTGCTTTCCACGCATCAATCATGGACAGGAAGTTTTCACCGGATATCGGAACTCCCGTATCAAGCATTGTCAGATCGAGCTGCAGATCATTTAACTCTCCGAAATAATCGAGCTGCTCGTCTGTCATCGAGCTGAAGTTCTGGATAATAAAGTTTGCATACTGCTCAAGCTCTGACTGATTATATTCCGTTTCAGACTTGCTGCATCCTGTAAAACCGAGCACAAGGATGAGGACAAGTCCCAATAAACTGATCTTTTTCTTCACTTCGCCTCACCTCACTAAACCGTACCGTGCTTTTTGTCCGGAAGGTCCTCTCTCTTTGTGAAAAGCATCTCAAATGCTCCGATCACATATTTTCTTGTATCCGCAGGCTCAATAATCGCGTCAACGTATCCGCGTCTTGCAGCTGACATCGGGCTGGACTGAAGCTCTCTGTATTCAGCGGCCTTTTCTCTCAGAGCAGCGGCGTCAGCATCTGCATACATGATCTTCGCAGCCAGGTCAGCGTCCATCATTCCGATCTCAGCTGTCGGCCATGCATAAACCATATCCGCGCCAACAGATTTGCTGTTCATGGCAACATACGCGCTTCCGTAAGCTTTTCCTGTAATTACATTTACCTTCGGTACAGTTGCGTTCGCAAATGTGTAAGTCATCCGTGCAACGGCTCTCGCCATGTTCTTCTCAGACTCAACAGTTGCAGCGAATCCCGCAACATTTGTCAGAGTGAGAACCGGGATGGAGAATGCATCGCAGAAATTAACAAAATCAATCGCTTTCTTGCATCCGTCTACTGTAAGCGCACAGTCGAAAGAAGCCTCCTCATTTCCATCCGCGCCGTATAATTTTGAACGGTTGGCAACAGCGCCGACTGTCATTCCATTGAGACGGATAAAACCTGTCACCATCTCTTTTGCGTAATCTTTCTTCATTTCGCAGAAAATCTGATTGTCCGCAATCTGGCTGAGCACAACAGCCGGGTCAGCAGCCGCATTTGCAATATCCGCGCATACACGATTTAAGTCATCCGTACATTCCTCGTAAGAAAGGTCATCTTCATAGTTGGCAGGAATCATACATACGAGTGAACGGATCTGTCCGAGAATCTCAGTCTCTGTGCCGATTCCATCGACAAGACCGGAAGTCTCGCTCTGATATTTTGCGCTGGAAGTATCACATCTGGAAATCTCATTTCCTTCCAGAGCATTCGGAGAATTCACAAAAAGTTTTCCTTCTTTTTCCTCCATAAATGTAAAATCAGTAAGCCCCGGAACGACAGCAAGACCGCCGCCGCACATTCCAAAGATTGCTGCGATCTGCGGAACAACCCCGGATGCCATCGACTGTTTGTAATAAAGGCTTCCAAATGCTTCAAGGGCGTCTGTGGACTCCTGAAGTCTTAAGCCCGCACAGTCGATCAGGCCGATCACCGGTGCTCCCATTTTCATAGCCATATCGTAGATGTTTGCAATTTTCTTCGCGTGCATCTCGCCGATTGACCCGTTAAGAACCGCGGCATCCTGGCTGTAGACATATACAAGGTTGCCATCGATTACTCCGTAGCCGGTAATAACACCGTCAGATGGAGTTTCTTTTTCCTGCAGGTTGAAATCTGTACTTCTGGCAGTAACAGCGCCGCCGATTTCAACAAAACTGCCCTCATCAAGCAATGTGGCAATACGTCTGCTTGCTGAGTTTTCTGTTGCATTGTAGCTCATATTCTAGCCCTCCATATAATAAAATTTGTTTAAATAAACCAAAATTTCTGCCTATTCTAGTATATAACAGTGGTTTCGCAATTTCAATTCCAAAATGAAAGGATTGTCATATTTTTCACATTTTCGCATTAAGTCCGGCGCGAATCCGCTTCCAGAGGATAACAGAAAGAATCACGGCGATATAATCCGTAACCGACTGACCGAGGATTACGCCGTTCAGTCCAAAAAACGCACGCAGAATATACAGAAGAGGAATCAAAAGGACTCCCTGTCTTAAAACAGAAAGTACTGTTGCGGGAAATGTATGTCCTACCGACTGCATGCTGTTCATATTCACAAACAGGATCCCGATCACAGGACCTGATAGCATGTATGCAGCCAGCATATGAATGCCGTATGCAACCACATCAGAATCACTGATAAACAGGCGGATAATCGGCTCCCTGAATACGAAATACAGAATCGTTGACGCGATTCCCGTTATCAGGCAGCATTTTTTCGTAAAAGATTCTACTCCACGGAACCGCTCCATATTTCCGGCTCCATAATTGTAGCCGAGCATTGGCTGCACTCCATTCGCCAGACCCATCTGCAGAAAGGTGATAAACATATTCGCCTTAAATACAATCCCAATGGCAGCTACAGGGTCGTTTCCATACACAACCAGAAGCTGATTGAGGATGATCGTGGACACACTCATCAGAGCGGAAAAGATTGCGGTCGGCAGTCCGGACGCACATGTTTTCATTAAAATTCCATCTCTGACAGTAAAATACTTCCATCCGGCAGAGAGAGAATGACTCTTCCGCAGGAAATACCACAGATAATAAAGACTGGCCAGGACATTTCCGATCGTAGTCGCAATCGCAGCTCCTGCCGTCCCCTGATTCAGCACAGAAATGAAAATTGGATCCAGTACAATATTGACAATAGTGCCGATCATGCTTCCAATCATCGCCTCCCTGCTGGAGCCTTCTGCCCGGACAATGAAGCTCGCTGCGGCAGACCAGATAATAAACGGCGCTCCATATGATATATGGAAAGTATATCCCCTGGCGAATTCATAAGTTTCCGCATTTGCTCCGAACAGCGCCAGTATGGGATTCATAAATACAATCAGAATGACCGTGAATGCAATTCCGATAATCAGCGAAGCATATGTGACAAATGCCGATGCATTTTTCGCTCTTTTCTCATCCTTCGCCCCCAGCGCCATAGACAATACCGTGCTTCCTCCCATGCCGAACATATTGGCAAATGCCATCATCAGGATAAAGATCGGATTCGTCAGGCTGACTGCCGCCACCTGAAGCGGATCTCCGGTCTGCCCAACGAAAAATGTGTCCGCCATATTGTATACGACTGTTACAAGGCTGCTGATCACGCTCGGAATTGCCATCTTGGCAACAGCCTTTGATATCTTCATTTTCCCCATCAGTTCATGTTCATCCATTTACCGCTCCTCCTCTTCCAGATTTTCAAGCATTTTTGCCGTAATCTCCATAAAACATTTCTGCTCTTCGGGAGAGATTCCCCGCAGAAGAATCTCCTCCGATTTATCAACCTCGTTTCTCAGCAGATCCTTGATCTTTCCGGCTTTTTCTGTAAATTCAATCTTCTTAAAACGCGCGTCTGATTCGTCCGGAACACGGACAATCAGCCCCTCCTTCTCCAGATGTTTGAGCGCTTCCGTTGCTGTGGACGGACGCAGGCCGAACTCCCCCTCGATTTCCTTCTGATAGACACTGCGCTTCTCACTCTCAACAATAATATAGTCGAGAATATTTCCAATAGCGCCGGTAATACCAAGCGTTTCCTACGCTCTTTTCGAACGGCGGCGGAGACGGTGACTTCGGAGGGAGCTTTAGAAAAAGTTAATGAGCGGGAAAGCTGCGTTGGATTGAAAATGGAAATTGTCTGAGCGAAGCGAGTTGTTCCATTTTCAATCCTGTCTTTAGCAGGTTTCCCGCTCATTTAGTTTTTCTTAGATCCTGGAGCGGAGCTGAATCCGGCATCCCCTTCCCGCAGAACACATTTCCAAAAATTATCTCCTGCGGATTTCGGACTTGTTCTGTCTGAGGTTCCTGTTCAACAAACTCAGATTTAGGAACCAGCCAGAACCGGCAGGATAAAGATTTCTTGACAAAGAAAGTAAAATAAATAATAATATTCATAGTTTTTCAGCAGCAGTTCATTAAGAGAACTGACTTTCAGGAGGTAACAGCTATGAAACAATGCATGGACGCTGACAATCTACACCGCAGACTGAAAAAAATCATCGGACAGGTTCAGGCCATTGACCGTATGATTGATG
Source organism: Candidatus Mediterraneibacter vanvlietii (assembly GCA_019113645.1). Classification (GTDB taxonomy): domain Bacteria; phylum Bacillota; class Clostridia; order Lachnospirales; family Lachnospiraceae; genus Mediterraneibacter; species Mediterraneibacter vanvlietii. Next base: position 20,005 of record DXGZ01000039.1, read on the forward strand.
AAGATATTCCCTGCGAAGATGTTCTCTCCCAGATCAATGCAGCCAAATCCGCTCTGCACAAAGTCGGTCAGATCGTGCTGGAAGGGCATATCAATCACTGTGTCAAAGACGGGATTGAGCATGGCGACGTGGAACAGACAATTGCCAGTTTCACCAAGGCTGTAGAGCGCTTCGCTAATATGAAATAGCCTGATACATGGAATTTTCCCAATATAGGATAATTTTTCTCAATAACCTTTTCTTCATTCCTATCGGCTTGACAACCTATACCCCTATAGGTATATAATATACCCATACCTACATGGGTATATTTATTCTGTGTCCAGATGATCTTTTTCTTACATATAATCTGAAATCTGAGATCTCCGGGCCATATAGGAGGTATCTGTTATGAAAAAGCTGGAGGAACTTCTTGAACTTGGAGGAATAAAACGGGATATCGTTTTTCTCCTGATTTCCGGGGCCGCATTGCTTCTCAGTATTTTTCACATCACACCTTTTCCCTTTGACCTTGCCTGGACAGCTATTATTCTCTGCGGGATTCCGATTCTGCTGGAAGCGTTCATCGGACTTGTCACTGCTTTCGACATCAAGGCTGATGTACTTGTCTCCCTTGCCCTTATTGCTTCCGTCATCATCGGCGAGGATTTTGCTGCCGGCGAAGTTGCATTCATTATGCAGCTGGGCGCACTTCTGGAAGATCTGACCGTGTCCAGAGCGCGTGCCGGGATTGAAAAACTGGTGCACCTTACTCCCCGTACTGCAAGAAGAATCACCTCTGATACAGAGGAAATCATTCCTGCTGAGAACGTTCGGGTCGGCGATACCCTTCGTGTCCTTCCCGGTGAAACAATTCCTGTGGACGGCGTCATTCTGAGTGGGGCAACTTCTGTCAATCAGGCTGTCATGACAGGAGAATCTCTTCCGGTGGATAAAGGGCCCGGAGACGAGGTTTCCAGCGGTACAGTCAATCAGTTCGGCGCGTTTGAAATGTCTGCATCCAGGGTCGGCGAAGACAGTTCGATCCAGCGGATGATCCGTCTCGTACGTTCTGCTGACGCAGGCAAAGCGAAAATTGTAGGGATTGCAGACCGCTGGGCAACGTGGATCGTTGTAATTGCCTTAACTGCCGCAGCACTCACCTGGCTCATCTCCGGCGAAATTATCCGCGCTGTAACGATTCTCGTTGTATTCTGCCCCTGCGCTCTCGTCCTTGCCACTCCCACTGCCATTATGGCAGCAATTGGGAACGCGGCCAGACACGGATTTCTGGTCCGGGAAGGCGATGCTCTTGAACGTCTTGCCTCTGTCCGGAATATTACATTTGATAAAACGGGAACTCTTACTTTCGGAACCCCCAGGGTCGCTGCCGTTGTTCCCCTGTCAGATCAGGTTGATTCATCCGAACTCTATCTGACAGCTGCATCCTGCGAACTGCATTCGGAACACCCTCTCGGAAAAGCTATTGTCAGCTCTTATCGCGAAAAGACAGGGCACTTTCCTGTTCAGCCTGAGGATTTCCGCATGATTCCGGGCCGCGGGGTTTCCGCCATGGTAAAAGGAAAAATGATTTATGCCGGCAATCCGGAACTACTCTCTGAACAAGGAATCGTCACGGATAAATCTGTCCGTGAAAAGGCCGGTTCCTATCTGCAGGAGGGCTGCACAGTGATCTATCTGGCAAGATCAGGCACCTGCATCGGCTTTCTGGCGCTCTCAGACACACTTCGTCCGGATGCGCAGACTACTGTTGACCGCATCAAGGAAACAGGAATCGTTCCTGTTCTCCTGACAGGTGACCACGAAAATGCGGCACATGCCATTGCACGCCAGATCCATATTGATGAGGTTCACGCAAACTGTCTTCCTGAGGACAAACTTCACTGGATTGATACATTTCAGAATAACCGGCGCCCCGTCTGCATGATTGGAGACGGCATCAACGATGCTCCTGCCCTGAAGAAAGCTCATGTTGGAATCGCCATGGGGGGAGTTGGAAGCGATATTGCAGTGGACGCCGCTGATATTGCTCTCGTAAACGATGACATCAGAGAACTGCCTCATCTGCTCCGTCTCTCGAAACGGATGATGACTGCGATCCGGTTGAACCTTACCTTTTCCATGACACTGAATTTCGTGGCGATTGTACTTGCCATAACCGGGATTCTCAATCCGGTTGTCGGGGCGCTGGTCCATAATGCCGGTTCTGTACTTGTCATTCTGAACTCTGCTCTCCTGCTCGGATGGAAACAGAGAAAATAATAAAGGAAGGGCTGCCGCTCTTCCTTTATTGCCTAGGGCTCTTCCTTATTCTCCTGATCTTCCTGATACTCCAGTATATCTCCCGGCTGGCAGTTCAGTTCCCTGCAGATTGCATCCAGCGTGGAGAAACGGATCGCCTTTACTTTTCCTGTCTTTAAATTCGACAGATTTACATTTGAGATTTCTACTTTCTCTGCCAGTTCTTTCAGCGATATCTTACGATCTGCCATCACTCTGTCCAGCCTTAATATAATTGCCATATTATTTCACCTCATCCCAGTTCTGTCCGGCATGTTCACAGCGTCTCGTCTGATTCCTTCTGAAGCACACACCCGTAATCGAAAATATAAGCCAGGCAGAAAAATGGAGTTCCTGGAAAAAAGGAGTAAAAATCAAGAATGGTAAAATCACCTGTTCCGAATCCCATCGTCCAGCAGACAAGCGGCAGTACCGTGCGGTACATATAAAGCCCTGCAATGATAATAATTCCAAGAATGTAGAGCGCCTTTATATTCTGTGTGGTAAATGGAGTGTCATAGCGCTTGATATTCCGGAAAATATACCGGAGCGCTCCCAGCACGCCAACAAATGCAGCTACACACGGGATCCACCCAAAATATCCAACAAGGAAGACCTGCTTGGGATATCCCATGGCATCCGCTGTCAGCATATCTCTGCCAAACTCAATCATGTTGAAGCGTCCTCCATTTAAAAATTCTGAAGTAAAGCCGGTAAATGTAGCCGTTCCCATCACTCCCACTCCGGTGTCTGTCAGCTGGATGTCGAAATACCGCGCCGGCTGCATCGCGATCCAGATTCCGGCTGCGATCATAACCAGCAAAGTAACGGCACCCGCCCAGAATCCTGCGCCAAATGCAGATCCAACCACCCCGCATCTTTTTTTCATTCTGCTGCGTTCATCCATCATCTCCGCCGCCTCCTCTCCGTATCATTACTGTTATCCTTTTCTGATTTCAAAATACCATCTATTTTAATCATTGTCAATATATTTTTAATGTTTATCATTAATAATTATTTTTTTCTCGTTAATTTAGATTAAATTATTCTCCATCTGATCTGTCTGGTTTTCCTGTTCTGCATAATATGCTTTATGCTCTTCCGGACTAAAAAAATTCAATTTAATTATAAAAATGATCAATTCTTATTGATTATTTGAAGAAAATCGGATATGATTAATAAATATGAATTTTATATAAATATTTATTCAGTTATTTAAGAGGAGGACTATTATGAAAAAGAAAGTTTTAGCTGTTCTGCTTGCCGGATGCATGACAATGGCACTGGCTGCATGCGGAGGCGGATCCGATGAATCTTCATCCGCGGACACAGATGCGGGAACGGAAGCATCTTCTGACGGATCTGGATCTGTTGAGACTGTTGAGGAGGGAAAACTGACGGTTGCTACAAGCCCGGACTTTGCTCCGTACGAGTTCTATGCTGTTGATGAAGATGGTAATCCGACTCTTGCCGGATTCGATATGGCTCTGGCACAGTATATCGCAGACTATATGGGACTGGAGCTGGAAGTGATCACGGTTGATTTTGACGGTGTTCTCAGCGAACTGCAGACCAAATCCGTTGACCTTGGTATGGCAGGTCTTTCACCGGACGCAAAGCGTGAGTCAATCATGGATTTCTCCGACATCTATTATGGCGGCGGACAGTCTCTTGTAACAGTGAAAGATAACGCGGATACATATAATTCATTCGAGGCAATTAACAATCCGGATGTAACAGTCGGCGCTCAGACAGGTTCCATCCAGCTTGATCTCGCAAACGAAAACACTCCGGACGCTGATATCATCTCTCTTCCGAAAGTGACAGATATCATTTCCGAACTGCTTGCCGGCACAATGGACGCTGCCTATATTGAAACCGCTGTTGCGGAAAGTTACCAGCAGAATTATCCGGATCTTGAAATCGTAATGGATGTTCCATACGATACAGAAGGCTCCGCTATCGGCGTTGTAAAAGACAATCCGGAACTGCTCGCCGCAGTTAATGAAGCGATTGCCGCTGCGCTTGAGGACGGAAGTATGGATAAATTCGTTGCGGAAGCTTCTGAGCTGGCTGCCGGTCAGACATACGAGGGTCTTCTTGATTCAGACGGAAACGTTCAGTAACAGCCAATATCAAAACACAACGTTCAGTAATATGTAAAAATGGGGCTCTCTTTCAGGGAGCCCGTTTTCCTGAATGAAAGGAGTAACAAATGGATAGCTTTATTCAGTTGGAAAATTTTCCAAAAATCGCGCCTTATGCAGAGCTGTTCTGGCAGGGAACTGTTGTAACAGTCCTTCTCGCCCTGTTTACGGTTGTCATCGGCTTCTGCCTGGCGCTGATCCTTGCGCTGATGAGAATGTCCAATCTCATGCCTTTCCGGGCTCTTGGCCTGGATGCGGACGGACATCCCCGCGAAACGGGATTTCTGGCAGCTTTGAGCCGTTTCAATCCCCTTGGATTTATCGCAACCGCCTATGTGGAGATCCTTCGTTCCACACCGGTTCTGGTTCAGATCTTTATTATTTACTATGGTGTATTCAGTATAATTGACATACCGAAATTTCAGCTTTTCGGCTTTATCCGGTTCGACCGTTTTATCCCCGGTGTTGTCGCTCTGGGAATGAACTCAGGAGCTTACCTCTGTGAAATTATTCGTTCCGGTATTCAGTCCATTGATATCGGACAGACGGAAGCTGCCCGCTCTCTCGGTCTGTCTCAGAAGCAGAACTTAAGATATATCATTCTGCCTCAGGCGATTAAAAATATCCTTCCGGCTATCGCAAATGAATTCGTTGTAATCATTAAGGAATCAGCGGTTACGTACACGATCGGCGTACAGGATATCATGTCCGCGGTAAATGCGGTAAGAGGCGCTACCTTTATCATTATCGAACCATTGCTGGTGGCAACGGCGATCTATTTCTGTCTGTGTTTCCCGACATCCAAAGCCATCGCATATGTAGAAAGGAGAATGAGCCGTGGAGACAAGAGATAGCATGATTCAGGTCACCGATCTGAAAAAATATTACAAGGGCGGAGCTATCAAGGCTCTGGACGGTGTTACTGTGGATATAAATAAGGGCGATGTAATCGCTGTCATCGGTCCTTCCGGTTCGGGAAAATCCACGTTTCTCAGAAGCCTGAACCTGCTGGAAGAACCGACTGGGGGGTCTATCGTTTTCAACGGCATTGATATCACAAAGAAAAAATATAAAAATGCCGAAGGAAAAACAGTAAAGCTCAATATCGATGAGCTGCGTCAGAAAATGGGAATGGTATTCCAGCACTTTAATCTGTTTCCTCATAAGACCATTCTCGACAACATGACTCTTGCTCCGATGAAGGTGAAAGGAATTTCCAGGGAGGAAGCTGAAAAGAAAGCCCTGGATCTTCTCGACCGGGTCGGTCTTAAAGATCGTGCAGACGCGTTTCCAATCCAGCTCTCCGGCGGTCAGAAACAGCGCGTCGCAATCGTACGTGCTCTCGCAATGGAGCCGGAGGTTATGCTTTTTGACGAGCCGACTTCCGCTCTCGATCCTGAAATGGTAGGAGAAGTGCTTGATGTTATGAAAGAGCTTGCTCATGAGGGAATGACAATGGTTGTTGTCACGCACGAGATGGGATTCGCCCGTGAAGTCGGAAACCGTCTTCTGTTCATGGCAGACGGAAAGCTTCTGGAACAGGGAGATCCGAAAGATCTCTTCGACAACCCGCAGCATCCTCGTCTGAAGGATTTTCTGGCAAAAGTATTATAAAAATCGCAAGATCCCGGAAGCGTTTTTCGTCTGCCGGGATCTTTTAAGGAGGACATTACAATGACAGAGGAAAAACAGACAGCGATTTCCGCTGTTGAAAGCAAAAAGGATCTGATCGAAAAAACTGCAGATCAGATCTGGGATTATGCCGAGCTCTCTCTGCGCGAAGAAAAATCAGCAGCATATTACTGCCGGGTTCTCGAGGAAGAAGGATTTCAGGTGGAACGCGGTATATGCGGAATTCAGACAGCTTTCTCGGCAAGTTTCGGAAACGGGAGCCCCCGCATCGGCATTCTTGCAGAATATGACGCCCTCTCCGGGCTCTCTCAGACAGCAGGAAGTCTGGAACTGCAGGAACGGGTTCCCGGCGGCTGCGGACATGGCTGCGGACACAATCTGCTTGGCGCCGGATCTTTCGGAGCTGCTCTGGGCGTAAAAGCCTACCTGGAAAAAACCGGTCGCTCCGGAACTGTTATTCTGTATGGCTGTCCCGGTGAGGAAGGCGTTGCCTCAAAAGCGTTCATGGCAAGGGACGGCGTATGGAAAACGCTTGACGCGGCGCTCTCCTGGCATCCCGAGGACGTCAATGAAGTTCGCACAGGTTCTTCCAACTCCTGTATCCAGATTCAGTATAAATTTACAGGTATCGCGTCTCATGCGGCAGGTGCTCCTGAAAAAGGACGCAGCGCCCTTGACGCTGTGGAACTGATGAATATCGGCGTCCAGTTTCTCAGAGAGCACGTCAGTGACAGAGCCCGTATCCACTACGCGATCACAGATGCCGGCGGATTAAGTCCAAATGTTGTACAGCCAAGAGCCAGTGTTCTGTATATGATCCGGTCTAACCATGTTGCCGAAGCTGTTGAACTTCAGGCACGGGTAGACCGCATCGCGCAGGGAGCTGCTCTGATGACCGATACTGCTGTAGAAAGCAAATTTATCGACGGACTGGCGGACACAGTAAGCAATCACACAATTGAGCGTGTTCTCTACCGTAATTTTGAAGAACTTGGCGTACCTTCCTACACGGAGGATGAGCTTGCGTTTGCGGATGCGCTCGCGGCAACCTATGAAGGGAATGACTCTGTTCCCGGGCTTGGCGCTGCAAATGATCCGATCCTCTGCGAAGAAGTAATGGAGCTTCAGAAAAAGTCCGGACATGCAATGAATGATTTTCTGGCCCCCCTCTATCAGGGAGAAGCTTTCAGCGCAGGTTCCACTGATGTGGGTGATGTGAGCTGGCAGACTCCGACCGCGCAGATCCACGTTGCCTCCTGGCCCAACGGGTGTCCCGGACACAGCTGGCAGAACGTCTCCTGTGACGGAACTTCCATCGGCCGGAAGGCTGCCGTGCATGCGGCAAAAGTTCTGGCAGCGACAGCGGTAGATCTTTATGAGGAGCCAGATCTTATCGCAGAGGCAAGGGCAGAATTTGAAAAGAGGACATCTTCCGGATACATCTGCCCGATTCCGGAAGATGCAGAAGCAGAAATCCCGGAATAATCCTTGCCTGTTCGGATCAGCTCTGATCCATGACCTCAACTCCGGTCTCCGGATCAAACTGAAATAATCGCTGTAACCAACAAGGCGGCAGACAGTGTTTAAACTGTCCGCCGCCTTGTTCAATATCACTATAAAAAGCCATACCGATCAGGATATCTCAAGATACTCTCTCATTATTCATCTCATATACCTTCTGCGCCGCAGCCATCGTAGATTCCCTGTGGGATACAATTATCATGGTTTTGTCTCTGCAGCTCTCGCGCAGTGATTTCAGCACGATTCCTTCATTCAGTGAGTCCAGATTGCTGGTCGGCTCATCCAGAAGCATCAGCGGTGCATCATGCAGGAATGCTCTGGCGATCCCGATTCTCTGACGCTCTCCGCCGGAAAGCGTATCTCCCAGTTCTCCCACCGGTGTGTCATATCCATTGGGCAGGCTCATGATGAACTCATGCAGAGAGGCCTTTTTTGCAGCCTCCTCAATCTCCTGCCTGGATGCACCGGGCTTCGCCACGACAATATTGTTGGCAATGGAGTCATGGAACAGACAGGTCTCCTGTGTGACGTAGCTTTCCATATTCCTGAGTTCATCTGTATTGATCTTCTTCAGATCTCTTCCGTGGATCCGGATGCTTCCCTGATCCGGGTCGTAAAACCTCATGATCAGCTTCAGAAGCGTTGATTTTCCGGATCCGCTCTTTCCGTGGATTCCGATTCGGCTTCCCTCCGGAATCTCGATCGAGTAGTCTTTCAGAATCTGCTCATCGTCATAAGCGAAATCCAGATTTCCGCAGGAGATATCGCCGAACGCGCCCGCTTCCTCACCTTCCGTCTCATCCACAACCGGCTCTTCCTCCATGATGGACAGTACTCTCTCACCGCTGGCAAGCGTCTGCATCAGATTATTGGAGAGACTTGAGAGCGCGGTCACCGGGCCGAAAGATCCCATCATCAGAATCGTGCACAGGAACCCTCCCTCAAACTCCATCTGTCCCTTCATAACAAGCCAGGTGCTCAAAAAAAGCATTCCAAAAGAGAACAGAAGAATCAGCACATTGGTCATTCCCCGCTGCGCCCCTTCCAGCTCCTTCATATACTTCTGCTTCGCATCCAGTCTTCTGCTCCTCTCATCAATCTGAGCACTCCTTAATTTCCCCTGGCCGTACTGGATCGTCTCATCCAGACCGCGCAGAGAGTCAAGGATAAAACTGTTCAGATCACCGAATTCCGTCCGGAATTCCATTCCTTTGTCCGCTCCTCTTGAAGAGTTCCACAGCGGGATGATCAGTCCGACCGCGAGATAACCTGCAAGTGCGAATACTCCTGTCATCCAGTGATAGCGGAAGAAAACCGCTTCTGTAATCACGCAGACAATCACGGCGATCGCTATAGGGGATATGGTATGCGCATAAAACACTTCCAGCAGCTCGATATCAGATGTGATAATCGAAATCAGATTCCCCTTGTCCCGCCCGTCCAGTTTTGCCGGACAGAGCCTGCGCAGTGCTGCGAATACCTTATGCCGGATCAGCGCCAGCAGCTTAAAAGCGATATAATGGTTGCATGCCTGCTCTCCGTAGTGGAGGATGCCGCGCAGTACAGCCGCCGCAGCCAGAATGACAAAAAGCGTGATAAGAGGTATGCTCCTGTCAATTCCCAGTACATTCAGCAGTGCCATGCCTGCAAAAACCGTCAGAAATATAGCGCACAGGTATCCGGCCACACCCAGTATGACCGCTGCAGTCATCACATGGAAAAGCGGTTTCACAAGACCGATCAGCTGTCCCATAATCCGGATGCCGCTCCGGCGTTTTCCCGCAGTGTTTCCGTTCACTGCAGTTTTGCCATTCATTTCATATTTTTTATTTGTCTTCATATTTCGGTATGTCTCACTCTTTCCCGTCATACAGCCGCCTCCTCTCTGTATTCGCAGAGCCGCCGCTGTTCTTCGAACATGCGGGCATATCCGCCTCTTTCCGTATTTTTTTCTGCATATTTTCCCGCATATTTCCCTTCTTCTTTCCCTTCGCGGCTTCTTTCCTGTTCCATCAGTTCCTCATGAGTGCCGCTTTCTGTGATTCTCCCGTTTTCCAGCATATAGATACGGTCAGCGGACATTGCATTGGAAAGACGGTGGGAAATAAACAGCACAGTCTTCGTCTTCGCGAGCTCCCGGATCACTCCCATGATCTGCTCCTCACTCTCCACGTCGATATTTGACGCAGCCTCATCAAAGATATACATCGGACTGTCCGCCAGAAGCGCTCTTGCTATAGACAGACGCTGCCGCTGTCCGCCTGAGAGATTGCTTCCCTGTTCTTCCAGTCTCGTATCAAGCCCGTCCTGCTGTTCCAGGAACTCATACAGATTCACTTTCTTCAGGGCAGTTTCCATCTCCTCTCTTCCTGCTTTCGGATTCCCCATTCGGAGATTCTCTTCCACAGTCCCCTTAAACAGGTAGCTGTTATGACGCACCAGCGTAATCCGGCGCATCAGATCCTGTTCCGCGATCTCTCCAATCGGTATTCCATTGATGGAAATCTCTCCGGAGAACCCTTTGTTTCTCCCGGTAATAAGAGAGGCGATCGTACTCTTTCCGCATCCGGAAACGCCCACTAATGCAACGAAACTTCCAGATGGAATATCCAGCGAAATATCATTCAGCACCTTTCTCTCCTGCTCATATCCGAAGGAAACACCGGACATTTTAACCGCGATCTTGCTTCCCTCAAGAGGACGGTTTCCATCTGAGGTCTCTTCCAGATCAAGAATCCGGAATATTTTGTCGCTGGCTGACATGCCGTTCATGGCAATATGAAAGAAAGAGCCCAGCAGACGCAGCGGAATAAAGAACTCGGAAGCAAGAAGAATCAGGGAAAATGCACCTGCAAGCCCCACATTTCCCGCCATGAATTCACGGACAGTCACGATCATTCCCACCGCAGCGCCGCCGTATGCAACGATATCCATAACACTCACGGAATTCAGCTGCATGGTGAGCACTTTCATTGTAATCTTCCGGAACCGTTCGGACTCCTCATCCATTTCCTTCGCCTTCATGCCGTCCGCCTGGTAGATCTTCAGCGTGGTAAGCCCCTGAAGGTTCTCCAGGAAACTGTCGCCAAGCTCGGTGTAGATCCCCCAGTATTTATTCAGCAGTTTTTTGGCGAATTTCTGAACCGCCACAATCGACAGGGGAATCAGCGGCACACAGACCAGAAGAACCACGCAGGCTTTGACGCTGAATCTCGACAGTACGATAAACAGCGTAACCGGAGCCAGCAGACTGTAGAACAACTGGGGAAGATATCTGCCATAATACACTTCCAGCTGCTCCACGCCTTCCGTTGACACCTGCACCACCTCGGATGTGGGCACCCGCTCCTTATAGGATGCGCCCAGACGCAGCAGTTTCTCATAGATCTTATGGCGCAGCACCTTTTTCACATCCGCGCTTGCGCGGTATGAGGCCCGCGCCGCTTTCCGCTCGCACACATACCGCGCAATAATTGCGGCAGCTACGATCAGCGCTGTTCCCAGGATTGTATCTGTTCCCAGACGTTTCCCATATAACTGTTCAATCAGGTATCCGGCAGAGCAGACAGAAGCAATCTGGAACAGCAGGGCAATCCACTGCCAGAATATATTCCATCCGATATATTTACCGGATCCCTTTAATAGTTTCATCAATCTCGTTTTAATCATTCTTTTCCCCTTTTCTGTGAGTATCCTCTTTTCTGTATCTCATCACTCCGGAGTCTCTTTTTCTCAGCAGCACCCACGTCAGTCAGGCCGCCTCCGGTCTGATTGTCCTGATCTTTGTAAAGAAGTAGATATATTTAAACAGAATCAGACACGCAATGCAAATACGTCCCGGAATATTCTGCATGAGAACACCTGCGCAGATCAGCATGGCTGATACCGGAAGGAGGATGCACAGCTTTGTCTTCAGCGTCATCGCCCGCTCTTTTACAAAACTGTCCAGATGATTCCGGTACAGTCTCGTTCCCACAAACCACCGGTGGAACCGCTCGGATCCTTTCGCGAAGCAGAAAGATGCCAGAAGAAGGAACGGCGTTGTCGGCAGAACCGGAAGTACAACACCGACCGCGCCGATTCCAAGTGAAAGAAATGCAATTACAAGCCAGATAATTCTGAATGGGTTCTTTTTCATACAAGAGTTCTCCTTTACTAATTTTAACAAGTTTAGACTAACTGCCGAATATAATAACACAGTTGAGAATAACTTTCAATAAAACAATTCCCAACTGTGTCGAATCTTCCCATATAAACTTGTATTATACCTGTTCTTTCATCAGGCATCACTGGATTTTCCGGTGCATCTCTTCTTCTGTTCTACTCAAGCCCCAGTTTTTCTCTCGTCTCCCCAAGCCTTGAATAAAACTCTTCGTAAAACCCTTTTTCATCTGCCGCATTATACGCGGTTTCATAGAATTTTTTCAGTACATAAAGCGTCAGGATGCGCACCTGCTTTTCATCCAGACCGGAAAGTGCGTCCTCACATTGATTCAGAAAATCATGCCATGCAAGAATATACGTTTCATAAGATTTCAGATCAGGGATGCCAAGCCATTTTTTAATCTTTATCTTGCCCCGGTCCTTCTTCCTGCACTCATGAATCTGGATAAAATAGCGGAATCCGCCGTCCTCGTAATACCGTCCCAGAGGGAACAGCCGGCAGATGCCCGGGCGGAACGCATGAACGCTGCACCGCCCCTCTTCATTTAAGAAGGGACAGGCATCCTGTTTCGCGTCCATCTTTATATTCGGAAGGATCATCCCATCCACAATTCCAAGCTCAACAGAGTCCTCCATCAGGGATGTGAAATCTCTGTGGATTCCGCGGTGCAAACGCCACAGATCCATGGGATCCAGTATAATGGAGCTTCCCATCCCGCGGCAGCACGCGGAGCAGCCGGTACAGTCCCGGCAGTCCGCCTTTACCATATCTCCGGACGAGTAGAGCCTTCCGTCTGATATTTCATTGAGATCAACGTTTCTTTTCATCAGTCATTATATCCGTTCGGGTTCTGGCTCTGCCATCTCCAGGAATCCTCGCACATTTCGTCAAGACCGCGCTCAGCTACCCAGTTCAGCTCTTCTTTCGCTTTCGTCGCATCGCAGTAGCATGTAGCGATGTCTCCCGCGCGGCGCGGTTTGATCTCATAAGGGATCTCTTTTCCGCACGCCTTCTCGAATGCTTTCACCATATCAAGCACTGAATAGCCATTGCCGGTTCCCAGGTTGTAGATCGATACTCCTGCTTTCTCTCTGAGCTTCTCAACTGCGCGCACATGGCCGACTGCCAGATCTACCACGTGAATGTAATCACGCACTCCGGTTCCATCCGGTGTATCATAATCATTTCCAAATACGCCCAGACACGGAAGTTTGCCGATTGCCACCTGCGTAATATACGGCATCAGGTTGTTCGGGATTCCCTTTGGATCCTCGCCGATCAGGCCGCTCTTATGTGCTCCGATCGGATTGAAATAACGCAGAAGAACCACGTTCCACTCCGGATCTGCAGTATGCAGGTCTGTCAGAATCTGCTCCAGCATCCATTTCGTCCAGCCATACGGGTTCGTGCAGGTTCCCTTCGGGCACTCCTCTGTGATCGGGATGAATGCCGGATCTCCGTATACGGTTGCAGAAGAACTGAAGATAATATTCTTCACCCCGTGATTTCTCATCACATCACAGAGGTTCAGTGTTCCGCTGATATTATTTTCATAATATTCCAGCGGCTTGCGCACCGACTCTCCCACTGCCTTTAACCCGGCAAAATGGATAACAGATTCGATTTCCTCTTTTTCAAAAACTTCATTTAATCCATCTTTATCGCGAATATCAACTTTATAGAACGTAAGGTCTTTGCCTGTAATCTGTTTTACACGGTCCAGCGCTTTCTCCGACGCGTTGTAAAGATTATCGACTACAACAACATCATAACCTGCATTTAAAAGTTCTACACAGGTATGGCTTCCGATGAATCCGGCTCCTCCGGTTACTAAGATTGACATATGATTTCCTCCTTGTCTGTTCTGCATTTTCTGAACTGTTCAGATTCCCATGTGACGGCTCAGCCCGCATGTTTTTTTAACCGCGCCGCCGAACCGTTTACGGGCACATTATAGCACGCATAACATGTAATTTCTTTATAATTTTATATCATATTTAGGTAAAAATGTTGCACGAACCTCATCTTCAGGTTCGTGCACATTTTCATTTTAATCTATTCTTCCCACAGTTTTTCCGGGTACAGACCTTCCTCTTTGAGTTTACGGATTGCCTCAACTACCATCGGTTTGTCCTCTTTGTATGTGACGCCGTACCATTTGTCCTCGGACTCCAGCACCTTCACAACAGCTCTGTCCTCTGCCAGAAGATCACTTACCACGGCCGGAAGATAATACTCGCATTTCATCGGATTCTCCTTCAGCCCATTCTCAAGAAATACCGGGAACCCTTTTTTGATCTCATCAAGCATACTGTGCGTGAATCCCCACATATTCATGGAAACAAGAGTCTCCCCGTCGATCGGGTTCCAGGTCGTCCCGTCATCCTCCGAATACTCGATTCCACTGTCATGTTTCTCGATCCTTGTCATCTCCGTCACGCTGACAAGCTCCTTCTCATCGTTGAGCTCGCATACTCCTCTGGATACGTAACCGTTACCAGTCACTGTATTTTTCAGACGGTATCCGACCATCGTATAGCGGTACTTTTCATCGTCCTCATGAGTGGTCAGATAATCATGGATCGTCTGGAATGCATGACGTCCGTAATAATCGTCCGCATTGATTACAGCAAAAGGTCCGTCAATCTCGTCGATTGCGCTCAGCACCGCATGGGCAGTTCCCCACGGCTTCACGCGTCCCTCCGGAACTTCAAACCCTTCCGGTATATTCTCAAGCTCCTGGAATGCATATGCAGTATCCATTACTTTTTCTATTCTTCTGCCGATTGTCTCTTTAAAATCAGCTTCATTTTCTTTTTTAATGATAAAAACAACCTTCTCAAAGCCGGCACGCTTCGCGTCATAAATGGAAAAATCCATAATAATATGTCCTTCTTTATCCACCGGATCAATCTGCTTCAATCCGCCGTATCTGCTGCCCATTCCAGCCGCCATAATGACCAAAACCGGTTTTTTCATAACTGTGTGACCTCCTGTCAAGATTTGTCTCAGGATCATCGCCGGAATTTGAGCCGGCGATGATCCTGTTTTATTGTATGATAAACGGAAGAATTTGTAAAGGTATGCCGCTATTTTGTTCACTAACTCTCTGCGCTGAATCGGACGAAAACAGAGATGTTTTTTAAGATGTATTCTGCAGAGCCGGAGGATATGTTCAGGGTTCCGCTCCGGGGAATAAGAGCAACTAAGAAGTTCCGGGCACGGACTAAATACAAGGACAGGCGGTGAGCAACTCGCTTCGCTCAGACAATCTCACCGCCTGTCCTAACGTCCGTACACGGAACTCCAAGTTGCGCTAATTCCCCTCCGAAGTCACCCTGCCCACATCCTCCATCTCTGCAGAAAAGTTCTTGAAACAGGGTCTGTTTTCTGCTCTATCAAAAGGGGAGCCAGTAACAATATAGCTGCTCGAAACTAAGGCGCGGCCGGAAGGTTTTACAATACACAACTCCTTCAAGCCGCGCCGTTTTGCATGGGCAATGTGTATTTATTCCCGGAGCATTATTGAAAGCGTCTCAGAACAAAAATGAGGAGTCAGGGGAAGGGTGGAGATTTCCGAAGGAAATACTACCCGACCTTGATTCCTC
>DXGZ01000040.1 GCA_019113645.1 Candidatus Mediterraneibacter vanvlietii
TAATAATCTGTCGGATTTGGTCTTTTGCTACTGCCATAAATAAACTCCTTTTCGATAAGAATTGTCATATCTATAATTCTTACCAAAAAGGAGCCATTTTTTACCAAAGCCACAAAGTTTTTTACACTACCTCCGGGGATTATGTTGTTTGCCGCCAGCGCCAGCCGGGTCAGTCTTCATCTGAAGAAGATGCTCCGAATTGTTCTGGTCGGCTGCCGCTTAACAGCCCTGTTCCATCCAGTCCATGGAGAATCAGCTGTGTGGCCAGCGGAACCATTTCTTCGATGGGAATCCGCTGGTCATTTACTTCCCATTCGCGATAAATTACGCCGAGACAGACGGAAAAATAGGTCAGGATCAGATTACTCTCGAACTGGTTATATTGCGGCAGACAGTCATATTTTTTGAAAAAATGTTCCCGGATGAGATCGGAAGGACTCTCCTTGTCCGGAAAATTCCCTTTACTGGAAAGTATTTTTTTGTCGACAGAATCCAGGGATGACATGAAATGAAAACTGTGCTGAATGATTTCCTCGACATCGTCCGGAAAGTTGGTTTTCGCAATGTCCTCCAGGGTAGGGGACATAAGCTCAATCTGCAGCTCTGACAGAAGCTGATCCAGGGAGGAATAATGCAGGTAAAATGTTTTGCGGTTGATCTGGGCCCGCTGTGTCAGTTCTTTGATGGAGATCTTTCGATATTCGGTTTCTGCTATCATTTCCCGGAATGTTTTCCGGATCAGATTCTCGTTCTTTATAAAGCGTAGATCCTGTTTTGATTTCTGGCTCATGATTTGAGTCTCCTCCTGGTTTGTGATCCGATTTCAAATCCGGAATATTTATATATTATGAGAGTTCCTGGCAGAGTAAAAGAAGAATAAATACACACATTGAAAAATATGTGTAATAAACCACATAATACCTTACGTGCCCATTGTGACACGAGTGTATTTTTATTATAATACCAAGGCGGAGAACAATCAACGGATGAATATTAATACTCACAAGAGTATTAATCGCCGATAAGGAGGATATAGAGATGAAATTTCGTTATGTTACAATCGAAAGGGAATACGGAAGCGGAGGAACCAGAATTGCGAAAAAGCTGGCAGAAGTCTGCGGCGTGCCATGTTATGGGCGTGAGATTCTTGAGACAGTCGCAAAAAAACGGGGCATTCCCGAGGATCGAATTGAGCAGTATGAAGAAAAGGCGTCGGGCAGCCTGATCTATACTATATTTCTTATGAGTCGTGTGCAGACGGGGGAAGCGGACATGCTCACAGAGGATGGAAAGGTATTCCTTGATGAACAGCTGGAGATCCGAAGACTGGCTCTGGATGGTCCCGCGGTTTTTCTGGGACACTGTGCTTCAGAAGCTCTGAGGGATCAGAAAGGGGTTGTCAAGGTATTCATCCGGTGCGGAAATGAAAATCAGGTAAGAGAGCGAATTGCGGAAGATTACGGAATCGGACAGTCGGAGATTGACTCCACACGCAAACACTATAATAAAAAAAGAGCCGGATATTACAGAGCAAATACCGGAAAAGAGTGGAGAGACATGAATAACTACGATCTGGTACTGGATTCGGCGGCGCTTGGCATAGACGGATGCGTGAATGTGCTGAAAGGACTGTTTGAGTAAAAACAGATTTTACTCAGTATTTTATCAGGCAGACCACCCTGATTTACAGGCGGATCACCTCAGATATATCGCGAGGGAACCGCTTATGTAAAATAGAGGTGTTCTGCCTGTTATTTGTGTGTAAAGAGACTGCTATAAGTCATATTTCGCTCTGGATATTGAACCGCTTGTAATGTTATAATAAAAAGGTCAGGTAAAGATACAGGAAAGGATTTATCCGGAAAGGAAAGATTATGAGAAAAACAAAGATCATATGTACTTTAGGACCTTCGACTGACCGGGAGGGAATCATGGAGGCCCTGATCAGAGAAGGAATGGATGTGGCCCGTTTCAACTTTTCGCATGGGACGCACGAGGAGCAGAAGGCGCGTCTGGAAAAGCTAAAAATACTGCGCAAGCAGTTTGACAGGCCGATCGCGGCACTTCTTGATACGAAGGGACCGGAGATCAGAATCGGATGTTTCAAAGACCATAAAAAGATCACACTGAAAGAGGAACAGAATTTTACACTTGTAAACGATGAGATTGAAGGTACACAGGATCGGGTGACGGTTTCTTATAAAGATCTTTACAAGGATGTAAAAATAGGAGATTCCATTCTGATCGATGATGGACTGGTAGGGATGGAAGTCATTGAGATTGTAGGGAAAGATATTGTATGCAACGTAAAAAACGGCGGAGATATCTCTGACCATAAAGGTGTGAATGTTCCTGGAGTGGAACTGAACATGCCGTTCATCAGTCAGAAAGACAAGGATGATCTTCTCTTTGGAATTCAGGAGGACTTTGATTTCGTGGCAGCGTCTTTCACCCGTACGGCGGAAGATGTGAAAGAGATGAGAAAGCTTCTTCGGGAAAATGGCGGCGAGTCGATCAATATTATTGCGAAGATTGAGAACCAGCAGGGTGTGGACAACATTGACGCAATTATCGAGGCAGCTGATGGGATCATGGTAGCCAGAGGCGATATGGGAGTGGAGATTCCGCTGGAGCATGTCCCGATTATTCAGCAGAGAATTATTGAAAAAGTATATGAGGCAGGAAAAGTTGTCATCACAGCAACACAGATGCTTGATTCCATGATGATCCATCCGCGTCCCACACGGGCTGAGACAACGGATGTTGCCAATGCGATTTTCCAGGGAACGAGCGCGATCATGCTTTCCGGTGAGACAGCCGCTGGAAAATATCCTGTGGAAGCGCTTAAGATGATGGTCAAGATTGCGGTTCACATGGAAGAGAACATGAATTACAATGAGATTTTCCGCAAGAGAGAGAGGATCGAAGATCCGGATATTACGAACGCGATTTCACATGCGACCTGTATGACGGCGATTGATCTGAAGGCAAATGCGATCCTTGCAGCCAGCAAGACGGGAAGTACTGCGCGTATGATTTCAAAATATCGTCCGGACTGTCTGATCGGCGGATGCGCAAGCTCGGAGAAAGTCTACCGGCAGCTGAATATGTCATGGGGCATTTATCCGATGATGATTAAAGAAGAGTATAGTTCCGAGATTCTCTGCCTGCGCGCAATGGATGCGGCGAAGGCGCATGGTATTGTGGAGGACGGAGACAAGATCGTATTTGTCGGCGGCGTGCCGCTTGGAATTCCGGGCCGCACGAACCTGATCCGTGTCTGCATTGTAGGCGAATAAAGTAATCTCAGGGAAACATAGAAATATAATTTGAAAGTACGTTTTAAAAGAGGACGTTTTTAACAGCATTTGCGGCTGGTGAAAACGTCCTCTTTTATCTGGCTTTCCCGCATAGATTTGCGGAAAACATATCGGCAGAAAACAGATCATTTCATACCATAAAGCCATGGATTGAATTTTACAGAAACCGGGTGGCAAGCATCATTATGAGAAAGATCACGCCTGCCACTGTGTACATCATATTGATGACAAGGCAGATCTTCATCAGCGCGTTTTTCACACCGGCTTTGTTGTAGGCGATCAGGGTAAATATACCGCTGAAGATCATAAAGACAGCATAGCCGGCAACCATGATTTCCGCGGTTGGAGACTTCAGCGCCCAGTCATGCTGCCGGATCGGCAGGATCGTCCAGGGGACGAAGATCATGGCAGTGCTGACAGCGGTTAATACTTTGCTTTTCATCATTCTCACCTCCTCTCCGCGTGTCCGAAGGACATGCAGGCAATGATCAGGCATGCCAGTGACACGGCGACTGCTGTCGGAATCCACGGAATCATCTCTATCGGGGAGGAAGACATGTTCTTTGCCAGGTTTCCGTACTCTGTGACCAGAATATAGAACGGATAGCACATCGGGTAGAGAAACCAGATTTTCGTGTTGATGAGCAGGACACTTGGCACGATGGAGGCAAGTCCGGTACCGACGGAGAAGATCGGCGTTGTGATAAGCACGGCGATCATCCAGAAGACCGTCAGCATGGGAAACGAGGCGAGGAACAGTTTCCCTGCCATGGGCAGCACATATTCGGGCGCCAGGATAAAATCATAATCCGCAATGCCGGAGGCGAGTGCGGCGCTGATATAATAGGCTCCTGCGGAAGCGAGCGTATAGACAGCAGCGAGCGCCACGAGCAGGATGAATTTGGCCAGACACAGACTGGCAGTGCTGACCGGCAGGGCAAGCATTTTGAGGATGCCGTTGTTTGTTCGTTCGTTCTGGATGAGCAGCACGGTGCAGATCACCATGACCGCAGGATAGATAAACCATACCATTCCCATGAATCCCTGTATGAAGAAGCTGTTCTCCGGCGAGATGCCGATGTCATCCATCTGGAAATTCATATCAGCGTTTATGATATTGGGAATCCAGAGTATCAGTATGGATGCGGCAAGTATGAGCAGTATTTTCGAGCGTTTTATTTTCCTGGCTTCGATGAGCGTAAGCGTTAAGATATTCATGCAAATAACCTCCTGATTCTGATGAGTATGATTTCAATAAGTCCGATCACGAGCGTTTCAGAGACGGCGGCGATGATACAGCGAATCACCAGATCCCGGTCTGCGCCTGCATATGTCTGAAACGGCATGGCGAAGGGAAACAGCGATATGAGGAAATTGTCATCCGGCAGCATGGTGGCAAGAAAGATGCACATGATGCCGATCCCCAGCATGACCCACATGTTTCTGCACAGAGAGGAGAACAGCAGGAGCAGAAGCGCTGCCGGCAGGGTGAGCAGGAAAGCAAATCCAAAACAGCGTAGGAAATCCGCTGCCAGTGCGCCAACAGCCGTGCTCCCTGCAATTGCAGATGCTCTGACCGATTCTCCAAACCAGTGAATTCCGCAGAAAAACATGGCAGTTCCCTCAATGCACAGCATCAGGAAAAATGACGGAACCAGCAGAAACGCTTTCCCAAAGAATAGTCCCGATTCGCTGACCGGAAGAGTCTGCATCTTCTGGATTCCGTTTCCGGCATACTCAATGTGGTACAGGATGCAGGCCCCGGCTGTGAGAAGCAGCAGATTGAGCATGGCGATCGTTTCGTAGTTTGCGCTCATCAGGATTTCTGCCGCGGATCCGGACATGGATGTGAACATCTCCGGGCGGGCAGCTGTGTTGATGACGGGAAATGCCCCGGCTATGATTCCTCCTGCCAGAAATGCGGGGAAAAATCCGGTTCTTTTTATCTTTTTTAATTCCAGTGTAAGACTCATCTCTTTTCACCCCGCTTTAAATTATCATCTTCAATCAGGGCCAGGAAGGTATCTTCCAGATTATCCGTGGGATACCCCAGCATTGCCGCGTTTTCCTTCAGTTCTTCCAGCGTGCCCTCAAAGAGAAGTTTTCCGTGATTGAGGATGCCGATATTGTCCGCCATCAGTTCGATCTCTGAGAGAAGATGGGAGGAGACGAACACTGTGCAGTCAAACTGTTCCGGAAGTGAGCGGATCAGAGTGCGGATCTCGTGGATGCCGACTGGATCCAGACCGTTCGTGGGCTCGTCAAGAATCAGGATGGGCGGTCTTCCGATCAGCGCGCCGGCAAGGCCGAGTCTCTGCTTCATACCGAGGGAATACTTCTTTGTAAGCCGTTTTCTGTACTGTGTCAGCCCGACCAGTTCCAGTGCATCGTT
This sequence comes from Candidatus Mediterraneibacter vanvlietii, assembly GCA_019113645.1. Taxonomy (GTDB): domain Bacteria; phylum Bacillota; class Clostridia; order Lachnospirales; family Lachnospiraceae; genus Mediterraneibacter; species Mediterraneibacter vanvlietii. The sequence continues at coordinate 5,713 of DXGZ01000040.1, forward strand.
CACAGAAGATTTCGGAAGCCCGAGAATCTGTCGGATAATATCCAGATTCTCCTCGCCGGTCAGATTTCCGTAGAATGCCGGCGCTTCAATAAATGAACCGATTTCTCTCAGAATTTTGACCCGGTTATGAGGATAGGATTTCCTGTCTATGACAAATGTTCCTCCGCTCGGGCGGGTCAGACCAAGAAGCATTTTCATGGTTGTTGATTTGCCCGCTCCGTTTGGACCAACGAATCCGTAAACCGTTCCTTTCGGAACATGGAGGCTCAGATTCGATACCGCGGTAAAATCCGCGTAGCTTTTTGAGAGATTTTTTGTTTCTATGATATTCATTTTGATATTCTCCTTTCTGATTTTGTATTACATTGAATTCAGAGATGTTTTTCTCTATGTCTGTTATCATACAGGGGCAACCTTACATCATCATTTTCTCTGCCTTACATTTACCTTACATTTACAGGGAGGGCTGTCGCTGTCAGGGGCAGTTGTGATAGAATAACAGCAGAATGACCGGCAGAAGGAAGAACAGATGCCGGTGCCTGAACTATGGAGGAAAAAATGAGCGCAGACTATATTAAAGACAAGAAGATTCTGCTTGTGGACGATGAGCCGGAGCTTCGGGAAATGGTTGTATCTATATTAAAAGAAGACGGATTCAGAAATGTTGAAACAGCGGGGAGTGTCAGAGAAGCAGTTGAAACAGCGGAAAAGATGAATCCGGAACTTGCGGTTCTTGACGTCATGCTTCCGGACGGGGACGGGTTTGAACTGATGAAAAAGCTGAAGAAGAAGGGGGATTATCCGATTCTCTTCCTCACGGCCAGAGGGGAGGATGAGGATAAATTTCACGGGTTCGGACTTGGCGCTGACGATTATGTGGTGAAACCGTTTCTTCCCAGAGAACTCCTGTTTCGGATCAACGCCATATTGCGGAGATGTTATAAGGAAGAAGAACCCCTGGTGAAGCTTAAAGCCTGTGAAATTGATCTGGCACGGGCGGAAGTCATAAAAGACGGAGAGCACATCCCGCTGACAGCAAAAGAATATGAGCTGATCAGCGCTCTGTATCGGAACGCAGGGCGGATCGTGACGATTGATGCCCTCTGTGAAGCGGCATGGGGAGACAATCCCTATGGATATGAAAATTCTCTGATGGCCCATATCAGGAGAATCCGGGAAAAGATTGAAGAAAATCCATCCAGACCGGTTTCGCTTGTGACAGTGAAGGGGCTGGGATACAGACTGAATACAGAGTGATATCGGGAGGAGAATGATATGAAAAGTATTCCGAAACTGATCAGACGCTTTCTGATGATCATGTTGTTGAGCAGTATTCTTTTTCTGGTACTTAATATTGGATTCCTTCTTTCGTTTACCCTGCAGCATACGCCAAACGGACGTCCATGGTCCACTGCGCAGGAGGCGGCGGATTCGATGGAGGAGACGGAAGGAATTTATGCTGTCTCAGAGGAGATGGAACAAAAGCTTCAGGACAGCGGTATCTGGGCTGTCTATATTGATAACCGGACCGGACAGGCACTCTGGCACACGGATTATCTTCCGGAAGAGATCCCGCTGGAATACACCTTTTCACAGGTTTCATCGCTGACCAGAGGCTATTTAAGCGGCTATCCGACTTTTACGGGAGAGGGAGAGAACGGTCTTATGATCCTGGGATATCCGAAAGACAGCTTCTGGAAACACATGTACGCAAGCTGGGACATGCAGATGATCAAGAGCATGCCCAGAACGGTTCTGATTGTTCTGGCGGGCAATATTATTCTTGTGTTCATTATCTATGTGGGCGCGAACAGCGGTCTGCTCAGGTCGGTAAAACCGATCGCGGAGGGAATTCAGAAACTGCCGACAGGAGAGGCTGTTAATCTGAAAGAAACAGGGATTCTTTCAGAACTGGCAGCAGATATAAACCAGACATCTGAGATGCTGCAGACACAGAAATATCTTCTGCTGAAGAAAGACGCGGCGAGAGCCAACTGGATCGCCGGGGTCTCTCATGATATACGGACACCACTCTCCATGGTGATGGGATATGCGGATCAGCTGAGTGGGTCGGAGAACCTTGGAAAAGAAGAGAGGACAAAGGCGGGAGTGATTGTCCGCCAGAGCCGGCGGATCAAAAATCTGATCAATGACCTGAATCTGGCGTCGAAGCTGGAGTACAACATGCAGCCCCTGTCTGTGAAAGAAGAAAATGCGGTAGCGCTGGTACGTCAGGTGGCCGTGGACTTTATCAACACGGATATTGAGGGACGTTACCCGATTGAGTGGGAAACGCCGGAAGAACTGACATTCTGCGCAATCAGGGCTGATCGTGATCTGCTGAAAAGAGCTGTTTCAAATCTGATTCAGAACAGTATGAACCACAATGAAGAAGGATGCACAATCTGGATTTCAGTGGTCAGAGAAGGAAAGAACTGTGAGATCAGTGTGGAAGATAACGGACATGGAGCGACAGATGAAGAGCTGCGGAAACTGTCTCCCGCGCCTCGCTATATGGTGTGTGACAACAGCGTGGAGGAACAGCGCCACGGACTGGGACTTCAGATCGTGAAGCAGATAGCCAAATCCCATGGGGGCAGAACGGTCATCGGTCACGGGACACATGGAGGATTTGGTGTGAAGATGATTTTGCCGTGTGCAAAATGACATCTTTGTTAAAAATAATATCTTCATTAAAACGGAAGTTAACAGAAAAGCAGGATCAAAAAGAGAATAAACCGGTGACTTGATACAGCGGATGAAAAAGCATAAAATAGAAAGCAGACATAACAGAAGGAGTTTATATTTATGGATAATCTGATTTTCAGTCTGAACGCAACCGTACCGATTTTTCTTCTGATGCTGCTGGGGCTTCTCTTCCACAGGATTGGATGGATCGACGATGTGTTTGCATCGAAGATGAATAAATTTGTATTTCTGATACCGCTTCCGCTGATGGTATTTGAAGATCTGGCAACCGTAGATTTCGCGGAAGCGTGGGATACGAAATTTGTCCTGTTCTGCTTTGCCGTTACACTGTTCAGTATCACTGCAGTGTCTGCGGCATCCTTTCTGCTTCGCGACCGAAACATACAGGGGGAATTCATTCAGGCGTCTTACCGGAGCAGCGCCGCGCTTCTGGGAATGGCATTTATCCAGAATATCTATGGCAATGCGGGGATGGCGCCGCTGATGATAATAGGAAGTGTGCCGCTTTATAATATCATGGCGGTGGCAGTTCTTTCGTTTTTTCAGCCGGAACGCAGACCGCTTGACAAAGAAGTTCTGAAGAATACCCTGAAAGGGATCATTACTAATCCGATCATTATCGGAATTGCCGCAGGACTGCTCTGGTCAGCTTTTCAGATCCCCATGCCATCGATTATCGGAAAGACAGTTTCCAATATAAGCGCTACAGCCACACCGCTGGGGCTGATGGCAATGGGTGCGTCATTTGACATAAAAAAGGTCAGAGGAAAAATCGGCCCCGCAGTGACGGCATCAGTTGTAAAACTGATCGTATTTGCGGCAGTTTTTCTCCCCGTGGCTGTGTGGCTTGGCTTCAGGAAAGAACAGCTGGTTGCAATTCTTGTGATGCTCGGTTCGGCCACAACTGTGAGCTGCTATGTAATGGCGCGGAATATGGGGCATGAGGGCGTGCTCACCTCCAGTGTGGTTATGCTGACAACCATGCTGAGCGCCTTTACCCTGACCGGGTGGCTGTACATACTGCGAAGCCTTGGGTTGATTTAAAAAATCTGAGTTTGTCGAGACGAGAACTGTGCGTCTACAGAACTTTTTTAACTAATCGGCAGACGCCGGGAAAAAAGAGACTGTAACGCGATGCTGAGCCCGCTCCTTCAACTCTTCGAATGTATGTAACAAGAATCCCAAATGGTCGTGCAAAGGCACTCTCATTTGGGATTCTTTAACATACAGAACGAAGGATTTTCATCCGCTCCTGCTCTGAATGCATCGCTTATACAGTCTCTTCTTTCCCGGCTTTACCAAATCGGTAAAAACAGCTCCGGTCAGATCGTTCCCGGCTCGACATACTCGCGATTCAAGAACAAAAGAAGAGGCCGGAAGGTTATTGACTAAGGACATGCTTCACCCTGCCAGTTACATTCCGACTGCACCCCTGTTGTCTTTAGTCATTTGTCAGATCCCTTAGTTTTTCTTACTCCATGGAGCGGAGCAAAAGACAACGCCCCCTCCCCTTTGAAAAGTGTTCCAGGCTTATATTCCGCAGTTCTCTGCGTTCTTCGAATCGGAAGAGTCAGAGCAAATTCAGATTTCGAAAAAGCATGAACGTGGTCGGAAGGGTATTGATTAAAGGTTATGAAATTAAAACTTAACAGTATGGTTTAAAACTGACTGTCTGAATTCATAGATTATAGTTATTATCCTGTCGGTTTTATCTGACTTCTTAATCGCGAGTATGTCGAACAGGAAACTGACCGGTTAGAACAGCGCAGAAATCCGCGGGAGATAATTCGCGAATGTCTTTCGGAGGGAAGGGGATGCCGGAGGCGGTGACTTCGGAGGGAGCTTTAGAAAAAGTTAATGAGCGGGAAAACTGCGTTGGATTGAAAATGGAAATTGTCTGAACGAAGTGAGTTGTTCCATTTTCAATCCTGTCTTTAGCAGGTTTCCCGCTCATTTAGTTTTTCTTAG
>DXGZ01000041.1 GCA_019113645.1 Candidatus Mediterraneibacter vanvlietii
GATTCCAGTATGATCCTTCCATAATTACTTCCTCTGTGCAGCTTTTCAGTATCGAGGAAATATTCAAGGCGGTAAGAATTCCCTATAAACTCTTCCGTAGTGATACGGGTGTGTTCGACATGCAGAAAGTCCCCTTCTGTCTTCACATCTATCTCAAGATATCCCCATGTATTCTTCTTGATCGCAAATGTCTCTTTACGCGGCTCCGTCAGAGAGATGAAGGCCCTGCTTTCTTCCTCGAGTGTCAGGAAAATCTTTTCTTTCTGCTTGCATCCTACAAGGAATTCCTCCAGCGCCTGCTGATCCAGTTCCCAGCGGCGCATATTGTCATAGAGTGCCTGTATCCTCTTATCTTCATATTTGAGGATCTCATAAAAATCCCTTGACCGGAACAGTTTGACCGCCTCCGCCGCATCACGAAAAGAAAGTTTCTTAAAGTCATCCAGGCTCTGTACTTTACCATAGCTTGTCATCACATACGGCTTCTCTATGATCGCTGTAAAGGCAATATCAAATTCCCCGCCATTGCAGACGATCGTAAACTTACCGTGCTCTACATGGCCCGGCACAAGCCCTGTCCCGTCATATGTATAATAAATGTTGACCGGATTGGAATCAAAACCCTGCTCATCGCAGTGCACACGATAAGAAGAGGGATACACGAGCCCGCGGATCGTACCCTCCCCCTGATTCTGAAGGGAAAAACTCCCTCTGTATTTTTCACCCTCGCCGACACGCATTATAATCCTTGTCTCCGGGAAAATAATCTCCGGCTGTGGGATATGAAAGTCTCCTTTGGCAAAACGTTTGATCTTATTCTTCAAATCAGTCACCTACTCACAATTCTTCTTCTGCCAAATGGCAAAATACGCTACTATGAATTATAGCATTGTTGTATAGTAACATGCAATGGCGGATTCAAAGAATTTATGTCGAATTGTATACATGTATTCATCACTTGTGGCCCGCAAAATCCTTGACCATCTGTTTGTAGTCTAACTTCTCATATCCAAGCCTCTCATATAAAGAGATGGCTCTTGTGTTATCCTCTTCTACTTCGAGTCTGATCCGGGTGATTCTGTCTTTGTTTTTCTCTTCAATATAAGAGAAAAATTCTCTTCCCAATCCTTTGGAGCGGAAATCTTCCCTAATATAGAGTTCCTCGATCCAGAGGACCTGTCCTCCCGCTTCCTGTGAAAATGTTCTGGCAGTCAGACCATATCCGGCCGTCCTGCCCTCATATTCCAGCAGATAGATTTCTGCATATGTGTCAGAACGAAGCGCCTCGTCCGCAGTCCTTTCCAAATACTCATGCGGGATCGGATGGAGCACTGCATCTGAACTGTAAAACTCTTCTGCCATCCTTATATATAATTCCCTGTCGTTTTCTGTCATTTTCCGTATCATTTATTTTTACCTCCATCTACAGATATGATCCTATACTATCCTATTTTCCCCTTCTTATCAACAAATCCAAAGATTTTCTAAAGTATATAGGACAAAACAGCCGGAATACAAGTGACGCCTGTGCGCGTGCTCGTATTCCGGCTGAAATTCTCCTCTCCGGATGTTCTATTTTTCAGATCTTCTATTGTGATGTTCTTCTATTTTTCAAGCAGATGATCGATCAGAGTATATCCTTTTTCGATAAAGATACCTGTCTCCTGACCGGTTTTCTCATTATAACTGTCTTTTCCCTGAACCGGCTTTGTACTGTCATAGATCATATACGGCACCGGATCCGATGTATGGGTGCGCACACGCACCGGTGTCGGATGATCCGGCATGATGAGCATGCGGAAATCCGTGCCGGACTTCTCAAGGGCCTCCGTTACCGGACCGATCACCTGATCGTCGATATACTCGATCGCGCAGATCTTGTCTTCCGCGCTCCCCTGATGCCCCATCTCGTCAGGCGCCTCGATATGTACATAGACAAAATCATAGCCGTCTTCTGTCAGCGCTTTCACGGCCGCCTGTCCTTTTCCCCGGTAATTGGTATGCAGACCGCCGTTGGCACCCTCTACAATGATGTTGTGCATCCCGGCTCCCACTGCAATTCCTTTCAGCAGGTCAACCGCAGAGATCATAGCCCCTTTCACGCCGTTCTTCTCTTCAAATGAGGTCAGCGCAGGCCGTGTCCCCGCTCCCCAGAACCATGCAGAGTTAGCAGGATTTTTCCCCTCTGCGCGGCGCTTCACATTAATCGGATGGTCTTTCAGAATATCATAGCTTCTGACCATCATATCCCGCAGTACCAGGTCTGACGGCAGATAGTCTCCGATCCGTTTTGTCAATATATCATGGGGAGCTGTCAGATCCACTACTTTCCCGTTATTCTGGATCAGCAGATGGCGATAGCTTGTTCCCACATAAAATGTATATCCGGGGGCATAGCAGGGGCGCTCAGACGCGCTGCCATGCGCAAATTCATCCTTCAAAGCCTCGATCAGGACAGCAGCATCCTCCGTGCTGATCTCCCCGGAACTGTGATCTAATATCGTATGATCTTCGTATCGCTCTTCTCCCTCCGACAACGTGACAAGATTGCATCGGAAAGACACATCAGCTTCCCCCATGTCAGCACCGATACTCAAAGCCTCCAGCGGTGAACGTCCGGAGTAATACTTCCGGGGATCATACCCGATCACAGACAGATTTGCCGTATCGCTCCCCGGCGCCATCCCTTCCGGCACTGTACGCGCCATTCCGATCTCCGCGTTCTTTGCAAGGCGGTCCATATTCGGAGTGCGGGCGGCTTCCAGCGGAGTTTTCCCATCCAGCCTGTCAATCGGCTCATCTGCCATCCCGTCACACAAGATCACAATATATTTCATTTCTTCCTCCTGTTATCAGTCTGCTGTATCCTAGTCTTCAATACGGATCATGTGAAGGATTCCGTTGATCCGGGAAGATTTCTTTTGATATTCGCCTTCCGTCATCACTTCTGTCACGATACCAAACTCATCATTCAATTCGTCAACCGTAACCTTCCGGACCGGTCCGAATACATTTTCAATCTCTCCGAGGCGCTCATCCGCACTGCCACTGATCCGGACAAAGAATCTCTTTTCTGTATCCTCGATAGGAAGAAGCGTCAGTTTCTCATTCTTCCACATTGTCATGATATTTCTGTGCAGATGCTTTGCCTCGTCTACAACGTCCGCCACTACTGCACTGGCTGTCGGGAGCTTGCCCGCGCCGCTGCCGTAGAACATAGCGTCTCCAAGCATATTTCCGTGCACGAACACAGCATTAAATACGTCGTCCACACTATAGAGCGGATGCTCTTTGTTCAAAAGCATCGGAGCTACGATTGCATGCACATGATCATCATGACGTTTGCTGGACGCGATCAGTTTGATCGTCATTTCCAGTTTCTTTGCGTAAAGCATATCTTTCTTTGTGATCTTTGTGATACCTTCTGTATAAATATCCTCAAAATCAACCTGCTGCCCGGAGATGAGCGAAGAAAGGATCGCGATCTTGCGGCAGGCATCATATCCTTCCACATCTGCTTCCGGATTGCGCTCCGCATAGCCGTTGTCCTGAGCTTCTTTCAGGACCTCATCATAATCAGCCCCTTCATAAAACATCTTACTGAGCATATAGTTGGTTGTTCCATTCAGGATGCCTGTGATCTCCTCAATCTTGTCTGCTGTCAGGCAGGAATTCAGTGCGCGGATGATCGGGATGCCGCCGCCCACGCTTGCTTCAAACAGGAAATTAAGCTCTCTGTCACGTGCAATTGAAAGGAGCTCTGCCCCGTGCTTTGCAACCAATGCCTTATTGGATGTGACAACACTCTTTCCCGCCTCAAGGCAGCGTTTCACAAATGTATATGCAGGTTCAATGCCCCCCATCACCTCAACTACGATACGGATTTCCGGATCATTGATGATCACATCCACATCATGAACGATCTTCTCCTGGATCGGATCACCCGGAAAATCTCTGAGATCGAGCACATATTTGATATTGATCTCATTGGCTGCACGCTGATTGATGACATCACTGTTCGTATTGATCACTTCCACGACTCCGGAACCCACGGTGCCGTATCCCATTACTGCTATATTTACCATCGTTTTCTCCTTATCTGTACTCTCTGATTTAGGGTCTGCATAAACTGCAGACCGGACTATTCTTCCGCCCGCGGTCCTGTTTCTGCACTCAGGTATGCGTTGATAAACGGATCGATATTGCCGTCCATCACGGCGTTTACATTGCTGACCTCTGTATTGGTCCTGTGATCTTTCACAAGGGTATAGGGCTGCATGACATAGGAACGTATCTGGTTTCCAAAATTGATATCCCGTACCTCGCCCCTGATATCTGACATTTTCTCTGCCTGCTCCTGCTGTTTCATCAGATAGAGCTTAGATTTGAGCATCTGCATCGCCTTATCCTTGTTCATATGCTGGGAACGTTCATTCTGACACTGAACTACAATACCGGTCGGAAGGTGAGTAATCCGCACTGCGGACGAAGTCTTGTTGATATGCTGACCGCCCGCACCGCTGGACCGGTAAGTATCGATCTTCAAATCATCGTCATTGATCTCGATGTCGATGTCTTCCTCAATATCCGGAATCACATCACAGGAAGCAAAGGATGTCTGCCTCTTTCCGGCGGCATTGAACGGTGAAATGCGCACAAGACGATGCACGCCTTTCTCAGAACGCAGATAGCCGTAGGCATTCTCGCCTTTCACCTCAAAGGTAACCCCTTTGATACCGGCCACATCTCCCTCCAGATAATCCAGCTCCTCTACATCGTATCCTTTCTTCTCTGCCCATCTTGTATACATGCGATACAGCATGCCTGCCCAGTCGCAGGATTCCGTACCGCCGGCACCCGCATGGAGCGTCACGATGGCATTGTCTTTGTCGTACGGGCCTGTCAGAAGTGTACTGATCCGAAGCTCTTCAAACGTCGTCTCGAATGTTTCCAGTTCCTCTTCGATCTCTTTCGACGTCTCCTCATCCGGCTCTTCCTCGCTCATCTCGATGAGGAGTTTCATATCCTCATAATCTGAGCAGAGCTGTTCAATTTCCTTGACAGAATCCTCAAGGCCCTTTAATTCTTTCATAACCTGCTGGGAAGTATCCGGATCATCCCAGAATCCGGGTTCCTCCAGCCTTTTCTGTAGTTCTTCAATTCTGAGTTTCTTTGACGCTAAGTCAAAGTGAATCCCTCAGATCTTTCAGCGGTTCCTCATATGCAGTCAGTCTTGACTTTAATTCATCTAATAAAACCACCTTATTCACCTCTTTCTCACATTTCATTTTGATATATTCTGCTGCCCCGCACTAGGGCTTGAACTGCGGCTTACGCCTTGTTCGCGCCAAGCTGCTTTCGGCCGCAGCACTGTTTGTATTTCTTTCCGCTTCCACACGGGCACGGATCGTTCGGATAGATCTTCTTCTCCGCACGTTTCTTCGGGGCACGCACAGAAGTGTCGTCTTTATTCGTTCCGGTCACTTTCGCAACCTCTTCACGCTCTACTTTCTGCTCCACACGGATATGGAAAAGTGTACGGATGGTCGTCTCCGCGATCATGTTCGTCATTTCGCCGAACATATTGTAACCAGTCATCTTGTACTCCACAAGCGGGTCTCTCTGTCCGTATGCCTGCAGTCCGATGCCCTGACGGAGCTGATCCATATCGTCAATATGATCCATCCATCTTGCATCGATGACTTTCAGGAGGACTACACGTTCAATCTCACGGATCTGCTCAGCCTCGGGGAACTCTGCCTCTTTTGCCTCGTACGCCTTGACCGCGCGCTCTTTCAGCAGATGCTTGAACTCCTTCTGGCGCATATCACGGCATTCCTTTGTATCCGGCAGCTCCATCTGGGGGATCACATTATGAAGATTGACATCCAGTCCTTTGATATCCCAATCTTCTGGATCCGCTTCCGGAGATGCAAAACGGTCTGTGATATTCTCCACGTACTCCGTGATCATATTGTAGATCGTATCTCGCATACTCTCACCGTCGAGCACCCGGCGTCTCTCACCGTAGATGATCTCTCTCTGCTCATTCATAACCTGGTCATACTCAAGCAGGTTCTTACGGATACCAAAGTTGTTGATCTCCAGTTTCTTCTGCGCAGACTCGATCGCATTGGAGAGCATCTTGTGCTCGATCTGTTCACCCTCCTGTACACCAAGCGCATTAAATACACTCATCAGACGTTCAGAGCCGAACAGTCTCAGAAGATCGTCTTCCAGGGAAATATAAAAACGGGATTCTCCCGGGTCCCCCTGTCGTCCGCTTCGGCCGCGGAGCTGATTATCGATACGTCTTGACTCATGGCGCTCCGTACCAATGATCTTCAATCCTCCTGCTGCCCTTGCCTCGTCGTCCAATTTGATATCGGTTCCACGGCCCGCCATATTGGTAGCAATAGTCACCGCTCCATGAACACCGGCGTCAGCTACGATCTCAGCTTCCTGCTCATGATACTTGGCATTCAATACATTGTGCCTGATTCCTTCTTTTTTCAGCATTCCGCTTAACAGCTCGGATACTTCGATCGTGATCGTGCCGACAAGCACGGGCTGCCCCTTTGCGTGCGCCTGCTTCACTTCCTCAATGACAGCCTTATACTTCTCCTTCTTGGTCTTATACACAGCATCTTCAAGATCCACACGCTGTACCGGCTTGTTGGTCGGAATCTCGATAACGTCCATGCCGTATATATCACGGAACTCTTTTTCCTCAGTAAGCGCCGTACCCGTCATACCGCTCTTCTTGTCAAATTTATTGAACAGGTTCTGGAATGTGATCGTCGCCAGCGTCTTGCTCTCCCGGCGCACTTTCACATGTTCCTTCGCCTCGATCGCCTGATGAAGCCCGTCGGAATAACGGCGGCCCGGCATGATACGTCCGGTGAACTCATCGACGATCATAACTTCACCTTCTGAAGTCACGACATAATCCTGATCTTTAAACATCAGATTGTGCGCACGAAGTGCCAGGATGATATTATGCTGGATTTCCAGGTTCTCCGGATCAGCCAGATTCTCAATGTGGAAGAACTGTTCTACTTTCTTGACGCCGTCTTCTGTCAGATTGACTGTCTTCTCTTTCTCATTGACGATAAAATCTCCGGTCTCCTCGATCTCCTCGCCCATGATCGCGTTTATCTTGGAGAACTCCCCGCTGGCTTCGCCCCGCTCAAGCTGGCGCGCCAGAATATCGCAAGCCTCATACAGCTTTGTTGATTTCCCGCTCTGTCCGGAAATGATGAGCGGTGTCCTTGCCTCATCGATCAGGACGGAGTCGACCTCATCGATGATCGCAAAATGCAGTCCTCTCTGCACCAGCTGTTCTTTATAGATGACCATATTGTCACGCAGATAATCAAATCCGAGCTCATTGTTCGTCACATACGTGATGTCACAGTTATATGCTTCCCGACGCTCTTTATTATCCATGCCATTGAGCACAACGCCTACCGTAAGTCCAAGGAATTCATGGACCTTTCCCATCCACTCGGCATCACGTTTCGCCAGATAGTCGTTTACTGTAACGATATTGACGCCTTTTCCTTCCAGCGCATTCAGATATGCCGGGAGTGTGGATACAAGCGTCTTACCTTCACCTGTCTTCATCTCGGCGATACGGCCCTGATGAAGTATGATACCTCCGATAAGCTGCACCCTGTAATGACGCATCCCGAGTACTCTGAACGCCGCCTCCCTCACGACTGCATATGCTTCCGGAAGAATATCGTCCAGAGTCTCACCCTCGCCCAGACGCTCCTTGAATTCCCGTGTCTTTCCTTTGAGTTCCTCATCAGAAAGTGCTTTCATCTCAGGCTCCATGGACTCAATCCTGTCAACGAGCGGATAGATCCGCTTCAGTTCGTTCTCGCTGTGGGTGCCGAAAATCTTCTCTATAATACCCATATTACCCAATTAACTCCTTATAAATAGTCTTGCACCGGCGCACAGCCCCGATGCACTTACGTTTTCCATTTTAACACTAACGAGAGGCTAATTCAACAAATAACTATATCTTTTCACTTCCCTGTAAGGCAGCTCTCCCCCGAACAGATCCAGGGCGCTCCCGACGGTGAAGTCAACGCTGCCGCCGCTCACTGCCGCAAAGTGCTCCAGATCTTCCATGGAACTGATGCCGCCGGCATATGTGACCGGTATCCCGCGCCACGCTCCCAGCATGCGCACAAGCTCTTCTTCCATCCCGGAACGTTTTCCTTCCACATCCACTCCGTGGATCAGGAACTCATCACAGCAGCCTGCCAGCTCTGTCAGCACATCTTCCGTCAGTCTCATATCCGTAAACTTCTGCCACCGGTCCGTTACCACATAATAGCCGTCCTCTCTCTTTCTGCAGCTCAAGTCCAGTACGATATGCTTCTTTCCCACTGCCGAGATCAGCTTATCCAGATTTTCTCTTTGAAAGGCGCCGTCCTGAAACACATAGGAAGTGACGATCACATGGCTTGCTCCCGCGTTCAGAAAGTCCCTCGCATTTCCTGCATGAATGCCTCCTCCGATCTGCATTCCTCCCGGATATGCAGCCAGTGCTTCCACAGCCTGTCGCTTTGTATCTTCATAGTACCGCGAACCGGCCGGATTCAGGAGAATGATATGTCCCCCACTGAGTCCGTCTTTTTGGTAAAGTCCTGCATAAAATGCTGCACCAAGTTCCGAGGCAAAATTAGTACTGGCCTGATCGCCTTCATCGCGCAGGCTGCCTCCCACAATCTGCTTTACTTTTCCGTTATGTATATCGATACATGGTCTGAATCTCATCTTTTTCTCACTTTCTCTCCGTCACTGCTCTCTCCCTGCTCAAATTGCAGGAACTGCCGCAGGAAGAACTGCTCTTCCTGCGGCAGTATCTGTTTCTCTTTGAATACTTGCTGTGGCAGATTACCGGTCATTCTGTGTATTATCTTTAGTACCGTTGTCATCTGTCAGATCATCCGCTGCTTTGTCGATCCCGTCTGTCACATCATCGGTGACATCATCCACACCGTCTGTCACATCATGCACAGCATCATCCAGAATACCGTCTCCTTCTGTCGCATCATTCATCGTTCTGTCTTCAGTCGTATCACTATTGCTGCTGTCCGTGACGTTATTATCATTTCTCTCAGTATCTGTTGTGGACTGGTCAGCGCCGTTGTCTGCATTATCCCTGCTGCCGCAGGCAGTTGTCCCCAAAAGTACGAATGTACATGTCATAAGCAGCAGAAGCTTCTTCATTTTTTTCATAAAAGCAGTCTCCCTTTCCATAAATATTGTTGTACTTCTACTATTTGCACATTTTAAATATTTATGCACAGGATCTGACTTTTTCAAAAACTATTTTGCATTTTTTCTGAGTTTTTCCAATGCCCTTGCTTCAATCTGCCTTACCCGCTCTCTTGTTACACCGAGAATTTCACCGATTTCCTCCAGCGTGTGGGTTTTTTCGTCGCCAAGCCCGTATCTCAGACAGATAACCTGCCGTTCCCGGTCTCCCAGTGTCTCCAGAAGCTCTTTTACTTCCTCCTGCTGCACCAGGGCATTCATCGCCTCCTCCGGAGTAGGCTCCGTTCTGTCTTCCACCATATCTCCCAGACTGTTCTCCCCGTCGTCCCCGACAGGGGTTTCCAGAGATACCGGACTCTGCAGATAATTAATGATGTTTTTCACGTCCTCTTCCGTCTTATCACCCAGCTTCTCCGCTATCTCTCCCGGAGTCGCATCGCGTCCCAGTGACTGCTGGAGATCTCTGGCTGTTTTCTGTACCCGTTTCATGTTCTCTGCCACATGCACCGGAACGCGGATTTCACGGGACTGCTGGTCTATCGCCCTCTGCATGGCTTCTTTGATCCACCAGGAGGCGTAAGTGGAAAAGCGGTTTTCTTTTGTATAATCATATTTTTCAACTGCCCGCATCAGTCCCATATTGCCTTCCTGGATCAGATCCATGAGCGGGATCCCTCTGCCTGTATAATGCTTCGCCAGAGAGACAACGAGTCTTAAATTTCCCTCCGAAAGTCTCTTTCTGGCCTCCTCGTCTCCCCGGGCACTTTTTTCTCCGAGATCCCGTTCTTCCTCCTCGCTCAAAAGCGGGATCTGCCCGATCTCATTCAGATAGATCTGCAGGGCTTCCGACACTTTTTCCGTCTGGTTCTGCTGTTCTTTTTCCATAATCAGTTGCACCTTTTCTATAGTTTTTCAATAATCTCGCCATTTCTGTAAGCTGCAAGCAGCTGCTCCAGATCTTTTACCTGTTCTTTAAGTTCCCTGCCATTGTCCGTATCACCTACCAGGATACGGTCACGGACTCTCTGGACAACTGTCAGTTCTGAGTGAATATCATTTTCTTTTTCAATCGCATCTTCCGTGGACTCAAACGGCTCATGTGCCACCAGCAGAAGTCCGTAAGAATTATAAATGAGCGTATATCCCGCTATCCCGGTCTGTTTCTGATACGCCTTGGAAAAACCTCCGTCAATGACCATAACTTTTCCGCCGCATTTGACCGGGCTCTCTCCGTCTTTTCTCTTGACCGGCACGTGTCCGTTGACAATATGTCCATCCACAGGATCAAGACCAAATTCCCTCATGATATTGTCGATGACTTTTTCATTTTCTATGTATGAATAATACGGGTTCTTCTTCTCTACATGCGTTTCCTTTTCCGCAATAAAATACCGTTCAAAAGTCGCCATCTTGTTTTTCCCGAACAGCGGTGAATCCGGATGGAGCCAGATATACCACATGATGTCCCTGCCGTCTTCCCGCTCCTTTTTATCAAGAGCAAAGAACCCCTTCCTCACATAAGCATCCAGTGTATCATAGAGCTCTCTGCCCCGGTATTTCTTCCCGTAGACTTCTGTCTCTTTCAGACTGCCGTCCTGATCAAGGGGCACGCATCCGTGATAGAGGAGATTATCGTTATATACCTTATAGAGACTTCCTTTTGCCAATAAAAAGCGCATATGCTGCTGAAGTTTCTCGCAGTTGGTGAACGCCTTTTCCAGACGTTCCATGATATCCTCCTCTTCTTCTGTCAGCATGTACGGATCTTCAGGATCTATCGTCGGGAAATATGTATCCAGGAGCTTATACTCTTTTCCCTCCAGCTCTATTGTTCCTTTCTCATAATCGATCCGGTGCAGCAGTGCACGGTTATCGAGGTGGAAAGACTTCTGTCTTTGAATGATCTTTCCCTCAACTTTAAACTGTATAATGGATATTGCTTTGTGGATCCTGAGATTCATCTGCATCTCATCAGTATCCGGCCGGTCCGGCACTTTCAGTCTGAAACAGGTACACGGGTCGTCTTTATATACTTTGAGGGCAAATGTTGCCAGCGGGAGCAGGTTGATCCCGTACCCGTCTTCCAGGATATCCAGATTGCCATACCTTGCACAGATCCTGATCACATTGGCGATACATCCTCTCTGGCCAACTGATGCACCCATCCACAGGACGTCATGATTTCCCCACTGGATATCAAGTGAATGATATGTCATAAGTTTGTCCATTATAATATGCGGTCCCGGACCTCTGTCGTAAATATCTCCCACGATATGGAGATGATCCACAACAAGCCTCTGGATCAGCTCTGAGATCGCCACAATGAAATCTTCTGCCCGCCCTATCCTTATGATAGTAGAAATAATTTCATTATAGTAGGATTCTTTATCGCTCACTTCTGCTTTCTCAGTGATCAGTTCCTCGATCACATAGGCAAAATCTTTCGGAAGCGCCTTTCTGACCTTCGATCTGGTATACTTGCTCGCTGCACGCTTGCTCACCTCTATCAATAGATAAAGGTGCACCCTGTACCAGTCATCCATGTTCGTCTCTGTCGTTTTGATCATATCCATCTTCTGCTTCGGATAATAGATCAGTGTTGCAAGGGATCGTTTATCCCTGATACTCATTGTATTTCCGAACACATCATCGATCTTGCGGCGTACAGAGCCGGATCCGTTCTTCAACACATGGGCAAAAGCCTCGTATTCCCCGTGGACATCTGTCAGAAAATGCTCCGTTCCTTTCGGCAGATTCAGTATTGCCTGCAGGTTGATAATTTCCGTAGATGCTGCCGCGATCGTTGGATAAAGATCTGACAGCCGCTCCAGATATCTGGTTTCAAGATTTTTCATGTACTCCTCCCTGACTTTCTCGAAGTCACATATCAAAAGACCGCTTCTTTCTAACATTCAAACGCCGTTTTACAAGCCGACCACATCTCCCATATCGTACATGCCCGCCGCTTTCCCGGCCAGATATTTGCCTGCCTCCACAGCGCCTTTTGCAAATACACTTCTGGAATATGCCGAATGCCTGAACTCGATCACCTCATCTGTTCCCGCGAAGATCACCTCGTGATCCCCTACAATAGTTCCTCCGCGCACAGCCGAAATCCCGATTTCCTTTTTCTCCCTCTTCTGCCTCACCTGGCTTCTGTCATATACATAATGATATTCACGATCCAGTGCATCATTCAGGGAATCCGCGAGCGCCAGTGCTGTTCCGCTCGGAGCATCCAGCTTCTGATTGTGGTGGCGTTCCACGATCTCCATATCATATCCTGCAGGAGCAAGCACTGCTGCCGCACTTTTAAGCAGCTTAAGGAGCAGGTTGATCCCCAGCGACATATTTGCCGATTTGAGGATCGCGATCTCTTTTGACGCCTCCTCAACCTTTTTAAGCTGTTCCTCCGAAAGCCCCGTTGTACAGAGGACCACCGGAAGTTTTTTCTCCACACAATAGTCGAGAAGACCGTCCACTGCTTTTGCCGTGGAGAAATCAATGACAACATCCACGTCTGTGTCACACTTTTCAACGGAGTCAAATACCGGATAATCGTTCGGCACTCCCGCAAAAGCGTCAACTCCCGCAGCAATAACTGCATTCTCCTCTCCTTTTACGATCTCAGTGATCATTCTTCCCATCTTACCATTGCATCCATGCAGCATAAACTTTACCATTATATTCAACCTCCTGTATTTTCCCATATAAAAAAGGATATCATATCTGAGAGTTAATCTCAATATATGATATCCTTTTAACAAACACTGCGCGTTACAATTCACACCTGACTTGTTTATTCGTCCATACATTCCAGTTTGCTTACCGAAACCTCATATGCCGTCCGCGTCTCTGTCTCTGTCTCTGAAAGTTTTTTTACATATTCCCTGCTCTGGATCCGCCCCAGTATCCTCACATGCTCGCCCACTTCAAAGCCGGAGGCATAGCGTGCATTTCTGCCCCAGCAAATACACGGGATGTAGTCCGATTTTCCATAGGGACGGTTCACAGCCAGCAGGAGGTCGGCGATTTCTCTTCCGAGCGGTGTCTTCCTGTACACCGGTCGTTTACACATGTATCCCTCCAGGAGGATATGGTTCGTCCTCGCACCGTCCGGCTCTTCCTCCACGAACTCGATTTCCCGCGCGAATACCGACAATACAAGCCGGTTCCTCTGTTCTTCATGACGATTATAGGAACGGAACTGTCCCGTTACCATGATACACCGGTTCCGGTAATCCTGCGTCACATCGACCAGGCGCTCCGACACCATGACCGGAATCCTGTCATTCGAGCTGCTCAGCCGCCTGACAAGGATATCCACCATGTAAAACCCCTCTCCGAACACCTCGTGGCTGTATGTAAACTCTGACACCACTGTTCCTATGACTGTTACCTGATTGTTCTCAATGATCTTATCTGACATAATCTGTAGTTCTCCCTTCCTCTTTCTGGTATTTTTGAGTCAATACTAAATTTATGAATCTGCCGTCATGTTTAGAACTGATTTTTCAATGATTCGTTCGACATCTTTCTCGATGGCTCTTATAGAAGTGACAGTTCAGCCCGCGCCATTCGCAAAGCCGCACTCCGTGCTTACCGCGGCTATGCCGCATCTTTGCTCATATGCCGGCGCTCAGCTCATCGGGGAGGACAGGGACAGACTCTTATGCAGGCACAACTCTGTCCCTGCCCTCCCCGATGGCTGAACTGTCACTTGTAAATTATAGATTTTGTGATAGAATAAGAAAGTTACAGTTACAATTTATGACATTATATAAGGAAAGAGTGTTGACAAATATGAAAACAAAACGTGAAGATGTAAGAAATATTGCGATTATCGCTCATGTTGACCACGGTAAGACAACGCTGGTTGATGAGCTTTTAAAGCAGAGCGGTGTATTCCGCGAGAACCAGGAGGTTGCTGAACGTGTCATGGATTCCAATGACATCGAACGCGAACGCGGAATTACTATTTTATCAAAAAATACTGCAGTACACTACAAAGGAGTAAAGATCAACATCATCGACACTCCGGGCCATGCCGATTTCGGCGGCGAGGTGGAACGTGTCCTCAAGATGGTAAACGGTGTTATTCTCGTGGTCGATGCTTTTGAGGGAGCCATGCCCCAGACAAAATTCGTCCTCAGAAAAGCTCTGGAGTTAAGTCTTCCTGTCATTGTATGTATTAACAAGATAGACCGTCCGGAAGCACGCCCGGACGAAGTGATCGATGAAGTACTTGAACTCTTCATTGACCTTGGCGCATCCGATGAACAGCTTGAATGCCCGTTCGTCTACGCTTCTGCCAAAGCGGGGGTAGCCGTACTCGACCTCACCGATGAAGAACGAGATATGAAACCGCTCTTCGAAACGATCCTTGACTATATCCCGGCTCCCGTGGGAGATCCCGATGCCCCGACGCAGGTGCTGATCAGTACCATCGATTACAATGAATATGTCGGCCGCATCGGTATCGGAAAAGTAGACAATGGTACCATTGCCGTTAATCAGGAAATGGTACTTGTCAACCATCACGATCCTGACAAGCAGGAGAAAGTAAAGATCAGCCGGCTTTACGAGTTCGATGGCCTCAACAAAGTCGAGGTAAAGGAAGCCACCATCGGTTCCATCGTGGCGATCTCCGGCATCTCCGACATTTCCATCGGAGATACCCTCTGCTCTCCAGAGAAACCGGAACCCATCCCGTTCCAGAAAATCTCAGAGCCTACTATTGCCATGCAGTTTATCGTGAATGACAGCCCCTTTGCAGGGCAGGAAGGAAAATATGTGACCTCCCGGCATCTGCGGGACCGTCTCTTCCGCGAACTCAACACGGATGTCAGCCTGCGTGTGGAAGAAATGGAGAATACAGACAGTTTTAAAGTATCCGGACGCGGCGAGCTCCATCTTTCCGTCCTTATCGAAAATATGCGCAGGGAAGGCTATGAATTTGCAGTCAGCAAAGCGGAAGTTCTCTATAAAACAGATGAGAACGGAAAAAAGCTGGAGCCTATGGAGCTGGCATATATTGATGTACCGGATGAATTCACCGGCGTTGTGATTGAAAAACTGGGACAGAGAAAGGGCGAACTCCGGAACATGGGCACTACCGGGGGCGGCTACACTCGTCTGGAGTTTTCTATCCCGTCCAGAGGGCTTATCGGCTACCGCGGGGAATTTCTGACCGACACAAAAGGAAACGGAATCCTGAACACAAGTTTCGATGGATATGCGCCGTACAAAGGAGATATCCAATATCGCAAACAGGGCTCTCTCATCGCTTTCGAAACAGGAGAATCCGTCACTTACGGATTGTATAGTGCGCAGGAGCGTGGTACACTGTTCATAGGTCCCGGCGAAAAAGTATATGCCGGCATGGTCATCGGCCAGAATGGAAAAGCCGAAGATATCGAGCTCAATGTCTGCAAGACAAAGCATCTGACCAACACGCGTTCCTCCAGTGCCGACGAGGCACTCCGGCTCACGCCGCCGCGCATCCTCAGTCTGGAGCAGGCGCTTGATTTCATTGATACAGACGAACTGCTCGAAGTAACACCGAAATCTCTGCGTATCCGAAAGAAAATCCTCGATTCCAGGATGCGCAAAAGAGCAAATATGAAATAAATAAGGAGATACCTATGGAGAAATATGCACGCCTCTTTCTGAAACATCTGACAAAAATCATGGAATTTGTTATTGCCGCCCTTCTGGCATGCGGCATTATCATTATGATCGTCCAGCTCATATTCTCCATAGGTGCCCTCCCTGACCTGAATACTTATCCGAACTATGACGATCTGCTCACCGCCTGCTTCAATCTGATCATCGGCGTTGAACTTATCCGCATGCTTTATCTGCATACCCCGATCACAGTATTTGAAGTACTGCTGTTTGCCATTGCGCGGCAGGTTATCATTGACCATTCCTCGCCTCTGAACAGCCTGATCGGTGTCATAGCCATCGCCATATTGTTTGCCACAAGGAAGTTTCTGTTTGCCGCTTTCGATGAGACTGAAAAGACCGTCTTCCGCTCTTCGCAGAAAGTGTATCAGATCAACCGGCTGTTCCATCTGGACATCCCCTTCAGTGACAAAGACGACACCCTGCTGGATGTCCTTCTCCAGAAAATGGAGGAAGACGATACAGAACCCGGCACAGGAGCGTGTGTGTATTTTACAGATCTCGGACTGCGGATCGCCAAGATCAAAGATGGAAAAATCACACGGATCGAAGTGATTCGTTCTATACATTGACGCTGTTCCATGTTATAATATTTACATAATACATACACATATTTAACACATGTTTATGTAAAATATGAACAAAAAGGAGTTGAACAGTATGAATTTTATCATCAGTGGAAAAAACATCGAAGTAACTCAGGGACTCAAAGACGCGATCGAACAGAAATTAGGAAAGCTTGAGAGGTACTTCACTCCTGAAACAGAAATCATCGTAACCTTGAGCGTAGAGAAAGGACGCCAGAAGATCGAGGTAACAATCCCGGTCAAAGGAAACATCATCCGCTCAGAGCAGACGAGCAATGACATGTATGTATCCATCGATCTTGTAGAAGAGATCATCGAGCGCCAGCTCCGCAAATACAAAAACAAGCTGGTGGCGAAGAATCAGGGACATCCCACTTCGGCCGCACCGACCGGAAGTATCCGGAAAGAATTCATAGATTCCGAGGAAGAATCCCCCGAGGATGACGAAATCCGTATCGTGCGCACGAAAAAATTTGGTATCAAACCAATGTATCCGGAAGACGCCTGCATCCAGATGGAGCTTCTGGGACACAGCTTTTTCGTATTCTCCAATGCGGAGACGGAAGAGGTCAATGTAGTATATAAGAGAAAAGACGGTTCTTTCGGACTGATCGAGCCTGAATTTTCATAAGTCGTAATAGTTCAGTTGTCTTACGTAAGGCGCCGGGTTTATGCCTGCATAAAACCCGGCGTTTTTTCAATCATATAAATGTTCTCTTATTCTTCCCATACTTCCACGCCGTTCCCGGTCCGGGCAAACCAGCATGTGCCTGCTTTATCTATAGCCGCCTGTCCATTGGTTCCTTCAAGCACCTCTTTCGTAAAAGCACTCTCTTCCTCTTCCGGAACGAGCAGGAAGATGTCCACCCTGTCTGTATAAACTGTATCCAGGATATACAGATCTCTCCGGGCAATAAGATACTGTATTTTCCCAAGTCCGGTATAATCCGTATGAATAACCAGTTTAAATCCGAAGATCCGGGTAATGATCACAGTATCCGAAAGCGCTGCGGCAGATGCAGCCGTATATGCACGCACCAGTCCGCCTGTCCCGAGGAGCGTGCCGCCGAAATATCTCGTCACGACCACAAACACATCTGTCACATTCCGTCCGCGGATCACTTCAAGGATCGGTTTTCCGGCGGTTCCGGCAGGCTCCCCGTCATCGCTCATCCTCTCTGACGCAGGATTTCTTCCGATCACATAAGCCCAGCAGTGATGTCTTGCATCCCAGTATCTTTTTTTAACCTCTTCCAGATGAGCAAATGCTTCTTCTTCTGAGACAACAGGATAGACTTCTGCGATAAAGCGGGACTTTTTCTCTGTATACTCTCCCGCGCCTCCCCTGTATACGGTATCATATCTGTCCATCAGGCTCTCCTTTCCGTCAGAAAATCCACTCGGCAAACTGACTCTAATATATTAGCAAAAAATGTAGAAAATATGAAGATTTTATTTTTAACTTTATTTATATGCGCATATTTGATATAATCATGGGAGTTGAAAAGGAGGATGTTATTCGTGAATTACGGAAAAAGAAACCTTTCCAGAAGAAAAAAAAGTATTTCTTCTAAAAAGAGAATGAAAAAGAAACGAGTAGGCGTACGGTTCTTTAAAGCTCTTATCATATGTATACTCCTTCTGGGAGTCATATGTCTCGTAGGAGGCGCGGTCTTTGCCAAGAAGATCATAGACAATACTCCCGCAGTCTCGGCAGATGACATACTTCCCCAGGGATATACGACTAATATTACTGATCAGAGCGGAAACGTGATCGAGACTCTGAAAGATTCCGATTCCAACCGTGTCTATAAAACATATGAGGAGATCACGGCAAATTCCGAGTATCTTCCCCATGCATTCGTGGCGATCGAGGACGAACGTTTTTACGAACACAATGGGGTCGATCTCCAGGGTATCATAAGAGCCGGTATCGTAGGCATCACCAACGGTTTCAATTTTACCGAAGGTGCCAGTACCCTGACCCAGCAGCTTATAAAAAATAATGTATTCCCGAACTTTGTCAATGAGGAAACGTTTTTCGACAGAGTCGAACGAAAGCTGCAGGAACAGTATCTCGCCCTTCAGATTGAAAAAGAGATGAGCAAGGAAGAGATCCTTGAAGCCTATATGAACACGATCAACCTTGGCCAGGGATGTCTCGGCGTACAGACAGCTGCAACCCGTTACTTCAACAAAGATGCTGCTGACCTTACACTTTCCGAATGTGCGGTCATTGCAGCCATCACGCAGAATCCGACCAACTATGATCCGGTGACAAATCCTGAAAAGAATGCCACACGCCGTGAAACCGTTCTCAGCAATATGCTGGACCAGGGGTACATTACCCAGGCAGAATATGACGAGGCCATGGCAGACCAGGTATACGACCGGATCCTCGAAACTGCAGCCGTCACGGCGGACACAACACCTTACTCCTATTTTACGGATGCACTGATCGAAGACGTAGTACAGGATCTGATGGATGAGAAAGGGTATACCGAAACACAGGCATACAATCTGATCTACAGTGGCGGGCTTACCATCAAATCCACGCAGGATACATCTATTCAGGCTATCTGTGACGAAGTAGTATCTGACGAGAGCTATTATCCGGCAACAGAATATGGCTTGGAATATGCTATGACGATACACCGGGCAGACGGTTCTTCCGAGAACTACAGCAAAGAGAATCTCCGGACTTTCATCAGTGAAAACTATGATAGTGAGAATCCGCTGGTCTTCTCCTCCGAAGATGAAGCATTACAGATGATCGAAGCTTATAAAGCAACACTCAATATCAATACTGATGCCGGCGATTATGTAGACGAAAGATACACGATCACGCTGCAGCCTCAGGTCTCTTTCGTAGTCATGGATCAGTACACCGGACAGGTGAAAGCTATTGTCGGCGGCCGCGGTGAAAAATCAGGTAATCTGACATTCAACCGCGCCACGGACGATCCGCAGCAGCCGGGTTCTGTATTCAAGATCCTGTCGACCTACGCTCCGGGCCTGAATGAAGGCAAGATCTCACTTGCGACAACAAAAGTAGATGAACCTTACGAGTATGAGAGCGGCCAGAACGTTCCCAACTCCTATAGCGGATACCGCGGATCCATGACTGTCCGGGATGCCATCCGGATATCATGTAATACGATTGCCGTACAGACACTTACCGATGATGTCGGACTCAGGACCGGATACGATTATCTGAAAAACAATTTTGAATTTTCAACAATCGTGGAGGATGATATTGCCCAGGCAACGGCCCTCGGAGGTATCACCAAAGGTGTCTACAATCTCGAGCTGACTGCTGCATTTGCATCTCTTGCAAACAGTGGCACATACACTGATCCGGTCCTCTATACAGAGATTCTTGACCATGACGGAAATGTTCTGATCGATAACACTGCCCCTGCAACACACGAGGCAGTCAAAGATTCCACCGCTTATCTCCTGACAAGCGCGATGGAGGATGTAGTAAACAGCGGTACCGGATATGGTGCCGGTCTGAGCAATATGGCTACAGCCGGAAAAACCGGTTCAACAGATGATTACGTAGACCGCTGGTTTGTCGGCTTCACGCCCTACTATACTGCTGGTATCTGGGGTGGTTATGATGCTAATAAATCCATGTCGGGATATGGTTCCTGGCATCTTTCCATCTGGAATGCCATCATGGAACGGATTCATCAGAATCTTGAATACAAAGATTTTGAAATTCCGACTTCCGTCGTACAGAAATCCATCTGTACGGAAACCGGGCTTCTTGCAGTCAGCGGCTGCCCGGCAAGAACCGACTATTTTGACAAAGACACACTGCCTACGGAAAGCTGTCCGGGTCATGTCCAGGAACAGGAACCTGACAATACCTCCGATACTGATACCACTGATAATGCCGGCAACACTAATACCGGTGATGCTAATACAGGTAATGGAAATACCGGTGGTGAGACCGGCGGCGGCAATACCGGCGGCGAGACCGGCGGCGACACCGGCGGCGAGACCGGTGGCGGCAATACCGGCGGCGAGACCGGTGGCGGCAATACCGGCGGCGGCGAGACCGGCGGCGGTGATAACGGCGGCGGCAATACCGGTGGCGGTGATACCGGTGGCGGTGATACCGGCGACACCGGTAACGGCGGCGACACCGGCGGGACACCACCCCAAGGTTAAAAAATAAAAAGAGCGGAATCCTTTCTAACAAGGGGAAGGGTTCCGTTCTTTTTCTATATTTTCACATAAATTAATCTGTTCTGTCTTTTCTTCTAATCCATTTTATTATAAATATCTTTATTAAGCACGCCCTCTTTGAAGTTCACAATAACATTCGTAGCTGCATCGCCAATAACATTAAGCGTGATAACAGCCATCCCTGGCAGATAATTCATTGCAAGGACTAATGAGTAGCCAATCATGCACAGCTCTGACGTCATTCCAAGACCGGACATAATAACATATACCATTGTTGTTCCTGCCACAGGGATTGCAGGGCATCCCATCGCTGTACAGATTGATAGAAATGCAGCCACAACCAGAGTTGAAGGTGTGATATCGATGCCTGCCGCTGTGGCAATGAATGTGATTGCTATCATATGCATTGCTGTCGTACCGTTCATATTGATCGTCATCCCCGTCGGAAGAACGAAACTGCTGATCTCTTCCGTGCATCCGAGCTCATTGATACATGTCTTTGTATTCAGTGGAAGCGTTGCAGCAGATGAGTTTGTCGCTGCCGCAAACAGACCGATCTTAAACGATTTTTTAAGGAACGGGATCGGGTTCAGCCGCGTGGTAAGGAAGATACCGATCGGATAGATGGTGGATACAAGTACCAGGCTTACAATGATAGTTGTTATCATCCAGACAAGCGTCGGTCTGATATATTCCACACCATAAACAGCAAGTGTCCTGCAGATCATGCAGAAAATTGCCACGGGTCCCACTTTGTCGATAAGAAAATTCAGAAACATCTGAATAATATCATTGAGATTTTCAAGTACTTTCTTCAATGGGTCTGTCTTCTCTCCCAGAAAAGTCATGCACAGGCCCAGGATGATCGCTACTACCACAACTGCAAGGATCTCATTGTTGGATGCAAACGCAGAAAAGATATTGGATGGAACTGCTGTGATGATAGCTGTCAGCGGATTGTATCCTTCCATCGTTACTGCCTCTGTCGCCATTTCATTTGGCAGATTAACATTAAACCATCCCATAGATTTTACAAAGTAGGCCGCTGCTCCGGCCAGTGCTGCTGCTACAACATAAAAACAGATATATGCAATAAAAGTTTTCCCTGCGATCTTTCCCAGTCTCTCAGGATTAGCCAGGCTGCACATTGCAAGACTCAGCGATGTCAATACCAGCGGTACGATCGCCATCTGGAGCCCTCTCATGAACAGTTGTCCGACAATATAGAGGATCCCCAGTCCTTCAAATCCGTCTGTCGTCGTGATATCCTGGAAAAATATCGCGTCTATTATATTCCAGACTCCTTCATTCCCATTTCCATTTAGGAATTCTCTGAGGATAAGACACAGAAAGCCGACTACAAAACCGGCGATCACTGCGATAATCATTCTTTTGACGATTGATCCTCTCTTTTTTTCTTTCTTTTCGTTTGCCATAATTCCACCTTCCCCGTTTCTTTGTTTTTAATCTGTATACAAACGACCGCTCATTGTGTATACTGCACGAATGCTTTACATGTATTTTACGATTGAGGAAGTTTAATGTCAACATTTTTTCTTTATTTCAAAGATTTTTCTATGTTTTAACCAATTTTTTTGTTTTATTTTTGTTATATATTTTTTGATTTATGCATTTTATCTTTGTTTCAAAAATATTTTCAAAACATATCAAAAGAATTCTCTTTATTTCTCTGCGAATGTCTCTTCATATACGAAAACAGGGGGCCGGATTTGGATAAGCATATATCCTTACTTCCGGCGCCCCCTGTTTTGGCGTACATTCTGTCAATATTCAGTTTCCATCATTTTTCCAGATAGAGTGGCTTAATAAATCAGCTCTATCCCATATTCGTTGCAATAATCGACCCATTCGTCATCTGGTTTTCTATCCGTAACAAGATAGTTCACACGTTTCAGATCGATCAGATTAACAAACGCTGACTGCCCGAACTTGGAATAATCCGCCAGAAGAGCCACTTCCTCCGCCTGGGCAAGCATAGCCTTTTTGATCTCCGCCTCGCTCTCATTGGAATCCAGGACGCCTTTTTCAATACTCAGGCCCTTGC
This sequence comes from Candidatus Mediterraneibacter vanvlietii, assembly GCA_019113645.1. Lineage (GTDB taxonomy): Bacteria > Bacillota > Clostridia > Lachnospirales > Lachnospiraceae > Mediterraneibacter > Mediterraneibacter vanvlietii. The sequence continues at coordinate 22,834 of DXGZ01000041.1, forward strand.
AGCTGATCAGCGCAAGATCCACATTATACTTTTCAACATTGGTCTTTGCCAGCTGGCCCTGAAGAGACAGAGCCTTTTTGTTAAATTCCCCGCCCGTGGAAATAATATTAAAGGGCGATTGCTGAAATTCCCGAAATACTTCTGTGGAATTTGTCACGATCGTAATCTCCTGAGACTCCGGGATAATCTTCAGTGCCTCTACCACTGTCGTGCTGGAATCTGCAATAATCGTGCTCTTTCCCTCTAGAAGTTTCGCTGTCTTTCTGGCGATCTCCTGTTTCTCTCTCAGATGTCTGCTCAACCTCCTGTAAAAATGGATGCCTTCTTTCTGAGCGCCCTCATTCCAGATAGCGCCACCGTGTATCCTTGTAAGGATTCCTTCAGTCTCGAGCTTATCCAGATCTCTTCGAATCGTTTCTTCCGTCACCCGGCATATCCTGCTCAGATCACTGACAGTTACCTTTTTTTCGGTCTGAACAGTCTGGCGGATGACCATCAATCTCTCTTTGCCGGCCATACTTTCTTCCCTTTCCCCGCTCACGGTATTTATCCTTTCTTTATCTAATAATATACCTTCCGGGTTGGTTTTTGCAAGACTTTTGTCCTGTGAAAGCATGTTATCCTCCTTTAAAACCTACATGTTTGAGGTTGAAGTCAAATGAAACAGTCTTTAAAAAGCAGACAGCCCAATTTTACCGATTATTTGTCAATCTCTTCTGCCAGTTCTCTCATGTAAGCCACATCCTCCGGATCAAGATCCAGTTCTGCAGATTTTACATTTTCCTCAATCTGCTCTGCTGTAGTTGATCCGCTGAGAAGGTTCATGAAATCTCCCTGTGCCAGAATCCATCCAAGTGCAAGATTGGCGATCGTGCAGTTGTATTTCTCACAAAGCGGTTTCCACTTGTCCATCATATCCATAGCAGCCTGCATGTTATCCGGCTGGAACCATTTTTTCGGAATCTGCGCGCCTACCGGTTTGTAGTCTCTTGGCATTGTTCCTGATAAAAGTCCCATCTCAAGCGGCGAGTAGGCCTGGATTGTCACGCCGTTCTCGCGGCAGCAAGGAATGATCTCTTCTTCGATTCCACGGTCAAGGATAGAATATTTCGCCTGCACGATATCAAGATCTCCCCATTTCAGGTATTCTTCGATGTGATGAATATCCACATTTGCAGCTCCGATCGCTCTGATCTTCCCCTGAGCCTTCAGATCATTAAGTACATCCATTGTCTTTTCGATCGGCACGTAATACGGGGAGCCTTCGATTGACTGCCAGTGCGTCATGTATACATCTACATAATCCGTACCCATGCGCTCCAGAGATGCCTTGATCTCTTTCTTTACGGACTCGCTGTTTAAGTTCTTGTAAAGCTGGATACCATTTACGACATTAAACATATCGCCTTTCATTTCCTGATCCCACGTAACTCCGCATTTTGTGATGATCACAAGATCCTCACGGTTCATACCCTCAAGCGCTTTTCCAAGGATCTTTTCACTGTTTCCGAAGTTATATCCCGGTGCTGTATCGATCAGGTTAACGCCTGCTTTCGGTGCTTCTCTGATCGTGTCAACTACAACCTGGAGATCATGGTCTCCGCCCCATGCAGACCCGCCGCCGATGGACCATGTGCCAAGACCGATTCTTGAGATATCAATACCTGTTTTTCCTAATTTCATTGTTTTCATAACTGATTTATTCCTTTCTCCTGTCCGGTACCTGTCCGTACAGATTTTACTGCTGCTGTCCGTAGTCCACAAGGTACTTCGCGAGCATCTTATCTACATCCGACTTCTCTTTGACTCCTCCGGTAGCGCCGACATACTGGACCGACACAGCCGCCGTACAGTTTGCATAGACGGCACAGTCCCGGATGCTCTTGCCCTCAAGAAGTCCGGTTATAAATCCTGATGCAAAATTATCTCCGGCGCCGATCGTGTCGATGGCTGTCACTCCTTTGCATGCCGGAACAATCTGTGCTCCTTCCGCATTGCGGATATAGCAGCCTCTCTTACCAATCTTCATGACCACATTCTTCACTCCGCACGCATACAGCTTATCGGCAACCTTTGCCTCGTCTGTCTCGCCTGTCATTTCGCTGGCTTCTTCAAAGTTCGGGAAGAAATAATCCACATAACCCAGCGCCTCCGTGATATCCTCCAGTTTTTCATTTAATCTGGGGGATACCATATCCGCACAGATGATCATGCCTTCTTCTTTGGCTTTCTTAAACACAGATACCATTGCCTTGTTATCAAACAGCGGATTATTAAAAATACTTGCAAACGAGAGGATCTTCGCATCCTTCAGAGCGGACAGATCCAAATCATCATATTTGAATTTCCACAGGCTGCCCTGACGGTTCGTAATAAACGTACGTTCCCCGTCCGCAGCTACCAGTCCCACGTTGATCGAGGTGTCAATTCCGGGATCCTGTTTGATATATGTAGTATCAATCCCAGTACGTTCACAATGACTCAGCACAAAAGCGCCCGCCACATCGACGCCGATACAGCTCATCAGCGACACCTTATGTCCCAGCCTTGTAATGATCGTAGCTTCATTTACGGCATCCCCGCCTATGGTCATGGAAATCCCATCCACCGGATAGGAGACGGTATCAAACACCTCTTTGCTCACCGGGCGCAGCGGCAGATCCACGATCGCCGCCCCGATGATAATTACATCTGTACCTTTACCCACTTTATTCATCAGCCCTTCCATCATCACCAAACAATTTGATCTTATACATTGCGCGCTCTTTCACCGCCTGTCTTACAGCTCGTTCTACAGCCAGGAACGGCTCGTCCTTATGCTCGTTTATCGCCTCCATCGCAGCCTGACACAGTTCTGTATGGATATTGATCTTTGCGATTCCAAGAGAGATTGCTTTTTTGATATCCTCATCGCCGATGCCGGAAGCGCCGTGCAGTACGATAGGAACATCTACTGTATTTGCAACTTCCTCAAGTATATCAAACGCCAATTTCGGTTCGGAAGAGTATACTCCGTGTACATTTCCGATAGCAACTGCCAGAGAATCACATCCTGTTCTGTCCACAAAATCCTTCGCCTGTTTCGGATCTGTATAGTGATACTCCGCCAGAGCTTCTTCATATATTGTCTCATTTCCTACATGCCCGAGCTCGGCCTCCACAGGAATGTTATATGCATGGAAATAATCAACACATCTCTTTATCTCCGCAACATTTTCCTCATACGGAAGAGCCGAAGCGTCACGCATTACAGAGTTCATGCAGTGGTTTACCGCATTCTGCAGGATCGTCATATTGCGTCCGTGATCCCAGTGCAGGATAACCGGCACAGTTGCCTTTTTCGCCATAGATTCCATCATATAACAGTAGTCTTCAAAGGAAGTGTTCCCCGTAAATCCAGTTCCAAAAGAGATAATGATCGGGGCGCGCAGTTCCTCTGCGGCATCGATAACTCCCATCAGCATCTCTGCATTCCACACGTTAAAATGAGGAATTGCATAATGTCCTTCGCTTGCTTTCTTTTCCCAATATCTGATATCTGATATCATAACTTATTCTCCTTTCTCACCACGTTTGAACGTCTACTCCGCAACCTTCACTACACCTTTGATCATCTCGGTCTTCTTGACCGGATCAATTGCGTCTTCGAACGCCTGCTGCACATCTTTGTAATCATAGATATTTGTTACCATATCTTTGACATTGAACTTGCCTGTAGCGATCGCTTCGATCGTCTGCGGGAAGTTATTACAGTAACGGAACGATGTCTGGATCGTAACCTCACGGTTGATCTTCAGGAAATCGATCGGTACCGGTTTGGACTGTGTGCCAACCATCATGATCTTTCCGCCGCGCGCAACAATCTGAACAGCCTGCTGAGCAAGGAATACGGATCCGCCACATTCAAATACGAGCTCTACTCCGTGATCGCCGTACAGTTCTTCGGAGCGCAGGAATGCGACTGTATCCTGCTCTTTTCCGTTGATCACTCTCTTAGCCCCAAGTTTCTTTGCCAGTTCCAGACGTTTCTCGATCACATCTACGACTGTGATGTCTGTAGCGCCAAGGCTTAAACATGCCTGAAGGACCATCAGACCGATCGTTCCTGCTCCCAGGATGACAATACTCTTTCCAAGTTTTGCCTCTCCGAGGATTGCCGCATGCATGCCAACTGCCGCAGGCTCTACCAGCGCGCCCTCCAGAGTTGTCATTCCTTCCGGAATATGATAGGTCCATTCCTCCGGATGTGCCATGTACTGTGTCAGCGCTCCTTTATAGTTCGGCTGTGTAGCCATAAAGTCTACGCTCGGGCAGATATTGTAACGTCCGGTACGGCAGTAATCACATGTGTTGTCCGGTACGCCCGGCTCGATGAGCACTTTGTCTCCAACTTTGAACTTCGTTACTTTTGATCCTACGGCTGCAACTTCGCCTGCAACCTCATGGCCGAGACCGATCTTCTGGTTCGGATCTTTCGGAGGGATGAATGGTCCGAACTCAAAACCGTGGATATCAGACCCACACATTCCCACATACTCTACTTTAAGGAGGATTTCATTCTCCTTCGGCTCCGGAATCGGACACTCCTGAATCTCAAAATGTTTCGGAGTGACTAAGATTGCTTCTGAATTTTTCATCTTCGTTACTTCCTTCCTTTTATTTAATATTCTGCGCGAAATATCCAGCACAGACTATATTTAATCGATATTACCAATATCTTCTACAGATTCTCCCCTTGTCTCAACACCGAATACAGCAACGCATACGGCAATGACAATTGCCACTATAGAAATCAGAACAAATACACCGCCACTTCCCATCGCGCTTGCTGCAATGTATGTAACCAGGAACGGGAAGAAGATATTGCTGACACGTCCGATCGCGTTACAGAAGCCAGAACCTGATAGTTTTGCCGACGTAGGCCACATCTCCGGTACATATACGGCTGATGCATAGCACACATACATGTAAATAACTGTATTCAGTAAGAACGTTGATACGATCAGAGGCGTCATCGATGTCTGCTGGCTTGTAACAACACCAAGTACTGCCATCAGCACAAGCAGGACAACACCTGTAACCCTTCGCGGAATCTTATCCATATAAAGAGATGCGATAAAGATACCAAACGGTGCCCCGAAAAGGCCGAACATTGTCATGAACTGAGACTGGGATGTATCATAACCAAGGGATACAAGCAGTGAAGGCATCCACGTCATCAAGGTATACTGAATTGTATTCATTCCGATCAGTACAAGGGATCCGACAATCGTTCTTCTGAGCAGTTTTCCTTTAAACAATGCAGAATACGGAAGCTGTTTTACCGGCTTTGGTTCTTCTGTTACAGGAGGAAGCGGTTTGCCTGTTGATGCTTCGATCTCTTTTTCAATCTTTGTAAGGATAGCATCTGCCTCGTCCACTCTGCCCTGAGACTCCAGCCATCTCGGTGACTCCGGAAATTTCTTTGCAATAAGAACAGCTGCAATAATTGAAAGAATCGACGGAATCATATACTGGATTCTCCAGTTTGCATTCAGGCTTACACCTGTCAGACCAATCAGGAAAGCTATACCGTTGCTTACCGGGTGAGACCAGTTTCCGATAAAGGAGTTACGGCTGGACCATGTACCACGATTTCTTCCCGGAACATACTCCGTAAATCCCGCAAACAGAACAACCAGAAGAGCACCGAGACCAAATCCCTGAATAAGCCTGAATACATACAGTACATATACATTCGGCGAAACCGCGCCACCGATCATAGCTATGATGTGTATTACTTCATATAACAAAATACTTTTTTTACGTCCGATCTTATCGCCGATAGGACCTCCGACAAGTGCTCCGAAGAGCTGTCCTGCCGTATATGTCGTTCCCCACATTGCAAGGAGTGTTGTTCCCGACTCCAGCCAGTGAAGTTCATTGAGCAGCACATTCTGTACAGAACCGCCGATTGCATTTGACCAGCAGACAAGTAGGGCAAATGCTGTAATAAGCCACATTTTTATGTGCCAGCCCGAATTCGGCAGGCGATCCAGCCTTGCGCCGATATTCGCGCTCTTTTTATTTGATGCCATAATTTTTTCCTCTCTTCCTTTCTTTGTTATGTCCGGCGGCATGGCCGGCAGAGGTTTAATCGCCATGCCGCCGTTCGGATCAACGGTTAAGATCCTTTAGTTCATCGTCTACTTCACTCTGCATGATAGCCCACGCAGTCTTGATATCCGGGTCTTTATTCCAGAGAGCCGGCGGACCGAGAACTACCATATCTGCACCCGCCTCATACAGAGGGGCATAAACTCCTGCATTCATAGAGCCGTCAGCCTCGATCAGGAAGTCCAGCCCCATCTCTTCTCTCCATTTTACAAGTGTGCGGATTTTATCGTACATCTGTGTAATAACCTTCTGTCCCGCATAGCCTGCATCCACGATCATAATCGTAACTTTTGAAAGCAGCGGCAGGTAATAGCGGATTGCTTCAAGCGGCGCGGCGGGATTCATTGCGATTCCCGCCTTGCAGCCAAGAGAGAGGATTTTATTGATTGTGACGAAAGCATCACTCTCAATACAGTCGGTATGCGGAGTTATATAATCTGCTCCAGCCTCCGCGCACGCCTCGATAAAGTCCTGCGGGTGTTTTACCATCAGGTGGGCATCCATTGGTTTTTTGACCACTTTCTTCAATACTGCCATAAAGTCAGGCCCTACGCCGAATGTCTTGACATAATTGCCATCCTTAATATCAATGTGGAGAAAATCTGCATGTTCATCGATATATCTCACCTGATTTTCAAAATCATATAAGTCACAGCATCCCATTGAGGGAGCCAGCAAAAGTTTCTTTTCCATCCGGATTACTCCTCATCATCAAAGTCATAGTGGAAGATTACTTTGATTGCTTCTTTCCTTGCCATTGCATCAAATCCTTCCTCATACTGTGATAAACCGAGTCTGTGTGTGATCATCGGCTGAACCTTGATCTGGCCGGATGCAAGCAGACGGATCGCATTTCTCCATGACGTGGAGTCATATGCCATGTGGCCGATAATGCTCTTGTTCCAGGATGTAATATCATTAATAGAGAAATCAAGCGGCTTGAATCCCATTCCGACACGGACAACCTCGCCGTTCGGCCGGAGCATCTCGATTGCCTGTTTCAGGGCGATGTTAGCACCTGAACACTCGATAACAAGTCCAAGGTTATCTCTTCCACAGATTTCAGTACATCTCTTAACCACATCTTCTTTAGATCCGTTTACCACATGCGTAGCACCTACTTCAAGGGCAACCGGGAAGCGGGTCGGAACATCCTCGTCAAGTCCTACCATTACAATGTTGACAGCACCCATGATACGTGCAATCTGTACGGAGAAAAGTCCGAGCGGGCCTGTTCCGAATACCACAACATCCTGTCCCGGCATAAGATGGCTCTGCTGGGCTACAGCCTTGTATGCATTACAGATTGGATCAAGCACTGCTGCTTCTTCGTATTTCACATTCTCAGGGATTTCCCAAATCGCATGTTTGTGAATTGCGAGGATTTCACCCGGTACCTTGCAATACTTGGAGAAGCCGCCGCCCCATGTATTGTTATCCAAACCTAAGTTTACTTTTTCTTCACAGCAGAGAAAATCACCCTGTTCACAAGCCGGGCAGACACCGCATACGTGAGCGCTGTTATCGGATACAACCCTCTGTCCGACTTTCCAGTCTTTTACATTTTCTCCCACTTCTACGATATCTCCTGCAAACTCATGTCCACGGATGGAGTTGAATTCATCTGATCCGTTATCCACTCTCCAGTGCTTCATATCAGCTCCGCAGATAGCGGCTGCCTTGATCTCAATGATAATATCATCCGGTCCACAAGTCGGCTTCGGGACATCAATCATTGTATATCCGCCAAATTCTTTACCAAATCTTGCTATTGCTTTCATTTTTCAATCTCCTCTTCCTTCTTAACATTCGGGGGATCCCCCCTTTGCTTGATACTCGTTTCCGGCCAGAAACTTTATTTTTTATCTGTCTGTATTTTATTACTTTTCTGTGTTTCAGTCAATTATTTTCTTTGAAATAAAGATTTTTCAGCATTTTTAACACTAATCCTTTTCCCAAATCTACTTTTTGCGTTTTTTTCAATACTATTTTTTGGTTATTTTGCACATTTTTCTGTGTTTCACATATTTCAGGCATGAAAACAAAGAAAAGCGCCGGAACCTGAAACAGTTCCGCCGCTTACTTTCTATCTGCAGCTTCTCAATATTTATTTATATTTTCTTCTATGCATTGTCGAGAACCAGCTTCGCCGCGCCGCAGATGCCTGCATCATTACCGAGCTTCGCGAGCACGAATCTTACATTCTTATTCGCAAAGAATGCTCTCTCCATGTATGGCTCTCTTATGTACGGGATAAGTACTTCTCCGGCTTTGGATACGCCGCCGCCAATGACAAATACTGCCGGATCCGTCACTGCTGCAAGATTAGCCAGTCCGTATCCCAAATATCTTCCAAATGTAGTGGCGATTTCCTTTGCCACATCATCTCCTGCTTTCACTGCATGGAAGTCCGCGCCCTTGTTGGAACTGAACGCGCCAGGGACGTTCTCCCAGACGATATACCTCGGATATTTTCCATCGGTTGCACACCTCATTTCTTTTACAATCCGTATTGCCTCATAAAAGAGGTTACTCCGTGAGCCGCCAAGCCCGGCTCTTTTCCCGGCAATGCTCATATCCTGGCAGGGCGAGCCGAAGGTGATGATGTCCACCGGCTCTACCTCTGCGCCGTCCATCCGGGAGACATCGCCGTAATGCTTCATAAAAGGCAGCCGCTTTGTGGTCACCCGGATGGGGAACGGCTCAATCTCCGATGCCCAAACGGGGGTAATGCCGGAGAGCAAGCCGCCCAGGGGGAAGCCGCCGGAGCCGTCAAAGAGGCTGCCGAGGGTCAGTTTGTCATGGAGCATTGACAACACCCCCATCCCAGAAATCAAAAAATGCGCTGTTCTGCGAGAGTTCCGCATAACGCGCACATTTTCCAGCGACTTTTCTTTCAATCCAATCCGGTGCTTTTCCAGTATCGTTATATCTCCCATACTGTCCAAACATACAAAGCATTCCAATATTCCGCGCTTTTACTGCATCTTCAAAGGTATCAAAATAGCCAAGGTGTATCTCTTGCTGGCAGATTTTTATTCTTGCCCGGAATTTGCGCCTTGGCGGATAATAACTCACGCCACTGACACCGGAAGTATTATTTTTCTGCAGCGGCTGGTTCATCTGGTTCTGCTGATGTGTACAATAACGGATATTGCACCTGCGATTGTCAAATGTGTCCAGATTTATATGGTCTATTTCATAGCCCGGCCTGTGTTCAAACAGATAATCATGGAGGGTTCGTCCCTTACAGTCAATCACATAATATTGGCTGCCATTTCCTTTGCTGCCCAGATAAAATTTAACTGTACGAATCTTTTCGACCATATCGGCATCTATCACAAAAATCTGACCGCTTGCCAGTTCCCCATAGGCTACAAGGCCGTCTTCAGAAAACCGATATTTTACATTACTCATCTGCAATTACCTCCGCCATATCAAGTGCCTGTTCGTAGGTATGTTCCTTTCCATCCCGGATCAACAGCACACCATCCGCACTGTTGCCATGCTGGTTCATGTAACGCATAACTGCCACATCTACAAACTTTGGTTCCAATTCCACCCCATAACAGATCCGCCCGATCTGGTCACAGGCAATCAGCGTGGATGCTGAACCCAGAAACCCATCCAGTACGATTCCATTTACCTGTGTGCTTTGCTGTATCAGATACGCAATGAGAGGAACAGGTTTACTGGAAGGATGACCATGTCCGTCCTCTTTTGAATTCTTGATTCCATCAAATTCAAAGACGGCTTTCTGTTTCTGGTCTCCATACCACTTGTGCTTTCCATCCTTTCTCCAGCCAAAGATGATCGGTTCCATGTTGAACTTCCAGTCTGTCCGCATCAGCGGAGCCCTGGGCTTTTTCCAGATGAGTCCGGCGCCGACCTTGAACCCGGCATCCTCAAAGGCGTCATAAAACACACGCGCTTTCATAGTGGCGTAAAATTCATAGATAGAAGCGTCAATGGCCATGGCATCTTTGAAGTTCGTAAATGCTTTCATGAGGAACTCGTAGGCCTGGGCATCCTCCAGATCGTCGTTTGCGATCCGCCCGGACTGGCTCTCCAGTTTAACAAAATACGGGGCGTCCGTGCAGACCAGGTTGACCTTCGTGTCTCTAAGAAGCAAACGGAACGTCTCCGGGTCTGTGGAATCCCCGCAGATGACGGTATGTTTTCCAAGCCGCCAGATGTCACCTGCTTTGGAAAAGCAGGGCTTCTCCAGTTCCGCTTCCACATCGAAGTCATCTTCCTTCGCCTCATCATCTGTACCAAACAGGTCTGCCAGTTCCTTTTCATCAAAACCGGTCAGCAGGGGATCAAAGTCCATACCCTGCAAGGACTCAATCTCCACCCGCAGAAGTTCCTCATCCCATCCGGCATCCATCGCCATGCGGTTGTCCGCAATGATATAGGCTTTCTTCTGCGCTTCCGTCATTTCATCCACAAAAACGCACGGAACTTCTTTGTATCCTTCTGCCTTTGCGCCGATAAGACGTCCGTGTCCTGCCAGAACGTTGTAATCTCTATCAACAATAATCGGATTTACAAATCCAAACTCCCGTAAAGAAGCCCGAAGCTTGTTTATCTGCTCCGGGCTGTGTGTCCTTGCATTATTGATATATGGGACAAGCCGATTAATATCAACCAACTGGAATTCTGTAATTGTTTTATGTTCCATGCTGCACCTCCTTCGGCAGAATTGTACGGATTCTTTGGACGATTTTTGAAATAGTCGAATGTGAAACATTATTTATCCGCCCTAATTCGCACATAGACATTCCGAAATGCTCATACAGAATATATAATGTGAGCCAGTCTGCTAACGGTATGGCTAATTCATGTTTGGCGGCATGCGGATCAAACAATCCCGTACTAATCGCATGAGCATTATTTTCAGCAACTGTACACCATTCGAGATTTGAGAGGGCATTATTCTGTTTGTTGCCATCTTTATGGTTTACTACAAGATTTTGCCTTTCTCCAATCCACGCATTTAGCATCATTCTATGTGCCTTAAGATGTTTTTTGATTCCATCTATCGTGATGCGATACGTAACATAGCCATACTTATCGATTGATCCGTTTAGTTTCATTATCCTGTATTTTTCAACTAAATTTCCTGCCTTGGAATACTGTCTGTGACAAATTGAATAGAAGTTCCCGTAGCGATCACAAACATAACAATCGTTCTCTGGGCAAAAATGATAATCATCCACACCGAGAGTCTTCATCTGTTCATCAACCCAAATTAATGCTCCTTCCGAATGAGATGTAGTTTTCATCGCACCAGCCCCCATTCCGCAAATTTCTCAAAACCGCCAAGGCTC
>DXGZ01000042.1 GCA_019113645.1 Candidatus Mediterraneibacter vanvlietii
AAATATATAAAAAAGAAATAATACATAATGAGGGACATGGTTTATGAAGAGTGCACTAGAATGGAAAAAGTATTATTTGACCCCGGAATTCCGGGAGAAATATTTTTATAACGGAGATGATTTAGGGGTGAGCTGTACGGACAGCGGGACTTCCTTTAAGCTTTGGAGTCCTTCGGCAGACAGTGTCACCCTGAATCTGTATCAGGATGGAAGTGAAGGCGAAGCGTTCCGGCGTATTATGATGAGTCCGGCAGGATCCGGGGTGTGGAGCTGGGGGACGGAAGAATGTCTCCACGGCGTATATTATGACTACACGCTTATGATTGACGGCGAAGTTACAGAGTCTGCGGATCCGTACGCGAAGGCGTGCGGGATCAACGGGCGGCGCAGCATGGCTGTGAACCTGCGGAAAACAGATCCGGAAGGCTGGCAGCAGGATCAGGCGCCCCGGAAAGGGCCTGAGCAGATTATCTATGAGCTTCACGTAAAGGAATTCTCCTGGGATGCTTCCGGCGGATTCCCGGAAGAGTACAGGGGAAAATATAAGGCGTTTACCTGTGAAAACACAACGCTTTACAATGACGGCATCCATCCGACAGGGCTGAAATACCTGCAGGATCTTGGCATCAACTATATCCAGATCATGCCGGCTTATGACTACGGTTCAGTGGATGAGGCCGGAAGGGACACAGAATTCAACTGGGGATATGACCCGGTGAATTATAATGTTCCGGAGGGATCTTATTCTACAGATCCGGCCCGCGGCGAGGTACGGATCCGTGAGATGAAAGAGATGATTCAGTCTATCCACAAGCAGGGGTTCCGTGTTATCATGGATGTGGTGTATAATCATACTTATTCGCTTGACTCCTGGTTCCAGCGCACAGCGCCCTGGTACTTCTACCGTGTTTTTGATGACGGGAGGATCTCCAACGGATCAGCGTGCGGAAACGATGTGGCGAGTGAACGGGAAATGTGTGCGAAATATATCCTGGAATCCGTGCTGTACTGGACGGAAGAATATCACATAGACGGATTCCGGTTTGATCTGATGGGGCTTCTGGATGTGGGGCTTATGAACCGGATCAGACGGGAACTGGATGAACGCTACGGGAAAGGGGAGAAGCTGGTATTTGGTGAACCGTGGGCTGCTGCGGAAACTGCCATGGAAGGAGACGCTGTGCCGGCTCTGAAGAAAAATATCGCTCTGCTCGATGAGAATATCGGAATGTTCTGTGATGACACAAGGGATGCGGTGAAAGGATCAGCGCTCAGGATCCGGAGACCCGGTTTCATCAATGGTGCGGAAGGAAAAGAAGATGACATTATCCGCAGTGTGACTGCCTGGTGCGGCCCGGCGGAGAAAAATGCTTCCCGCCAGGTTTCCTATGGGGTAAAAGCGCCGTCTCAGGTGATTACTTATGTGTCGGCCCATGATAATCAGACACTCTGGGATAAACTGGCAGAGACACTGCCGAAAGCAGGGGAACAGGAGCGGATGCGGCTGAACCGTATGGCTGCAGCACTTTATATGACCTGCCAGGGAACATTGTTTTTGCTGTCAGGGGAAGAGTTTGGACGGACAAAGGACGGGATGGAAGATTCCTTCAACGCGCCCATTGCCCTGAACCGGCTGGACTGGAAGAAGGCATGGGACAACAGGGCGCTGGTTGAATATTACCAGGGACTGATTGCGCTGCGCAGCCATCTGCCCGGACTGTGCGATAAATCGGCGGACGCTGCGGAACGGATCCATGATATCAGCAAATCGGACGGCACGGTGAGCTTTATGCTGGACAACCGGACAGAGGACAGAGCACAGGAGGAAAGCCCGTGGATGAAGCTGAAGATCATCTATAACAGTAGCAGGATGGAAAAAGATGTGTCTGTAGATGACGGAGACTGGGTCGTTTTGTGCGACGGGGAAGACAGCAGACTGTGGCAGACACCGCACAGAATCAGGAACCACACGCGGGTGTGTCCGCAGAGTGTGCTTGTTCTGGGAAAATTAAGTGACAGGAAGGCAGTATGACTATGAGATGGATTTACGGAAAACAGGACTGGAAGACTTATGAGAGAGGTCAGGAGAACTGTTACCTGATGACAAACGGACTGGGCGGTTTTTCTTCCATGACAGTGACAGGTTCTGTGTCACGCAATGACCATTCTTTTCTTATGGCATGTGTGAAAGCGCCGAACAACAGATACAATATGATCCACCGGCTGAGGGAATCGCTGCGGCTTGGCGGCAGGGAGTATATGATTTCCTCTCAGGAATTTGCTGACCGGGAAAAGGAGGAGGGCTGCCGGTATCTTTCCGCATTCACCTATGAAGATACTCCGGTCTGGAGATTCCATGCGGATGGAGTTGAGATCGAGAAGGAGGCGGCGCTCGTGCAGGGAAAAAACCGTGTCGCTCTCTGTTACCGGATATGGAACCGCACGGGAGAGGATGCCTGTTTTACCCTTGTGCCATTTTATCAGTTTGTGCCGAAAGGAGAAGATCTGAAACCGGAGCAGGAATTTACCCGCAGAGAGAACCGGATTGAGAGCTGCGGTTTGAGCCTTGCTGTGGCGACAAATGGAGACAATGCGGATATTCCGGAATGCACGGAAACATATTATTATTCCTATGACGCCTGTGATGGACGGCGGGAGACCGGACGGGCGAAGGCTTGCCACGAGATCAGGATGGAGATCCCTGCGGGACGGAAGAGAACGCTGGCGATCGTCTGGTCGATGGACGGAACAGAAGCGGATGCTGCTGAATTCGAAATATCCGGTTCCGGAAAATCTGATTCTGCAGATGCGCTTAGACTGGCGGAAAATGCTGTTTCCGGTCTGAAAGATTACAGGGAAAATCTGGCTGCAAGGGCAGGTTTCCGGGATGAGACAGCGGCGTTCCTTGCGAAAAGCGCGGATCAGTTTATCTCTCTTCGGGAATCGACAGGAGGCAAGACCATACTGGCAGGGTATCCGTTTTTTGAAGACTGGGGAAGGGACACCATGATCGCCTTGCCCGGCGTGTGCATCAGCACCCGCAGATACGAGGATGCAGAATCGATCTTAAGAACGTTTGCCCGGTATGAGAGAAACGGACTGATGCCCAACCTGTTTCCGGAAGGGAAGAGCGAACCAATGTATAATACCGTGGACGCGGCCCTTCTCTTTATTAACTGTGTATGGCTCTACTATCAGGCAGCGGATTCGGTAGATTTTGTAAGAGAAATGTACCCGGTCATGGAGCGGATTATCCGCGCATACCGGGAAGGAACGGATTATGGAATCCAAATGGATGAGGACGGACTGATCCGCGCGGGCCAGGGGCTTGATCAGGTGACATGGATGGATGTGCGGGTGGGAGAAATCCTTCCCACTCCCAGACACGGGAAGCCGGTGGAAATCAATGCCTACTGGTACAATGCCCTTCGGATTATGGAGAAGCTTGCCGTCCTGGTCGGATGTAACAGGACGGAACAGGCCGAGTACGCGCAGCTTGCTGAAAAAGTGAAACGCTCATTTACAGAAAAATTCTGGATGGAAGAGAAACAATGCTTAAGAGATGTTCTATCCGGCGCAGAAGCGGATGAGCAGGTAAGGTGCAACCAGATCTGGGCGGTTTCTATGCCGTTTACCATGCTGGATGAGAAGCGGGAGAGACAGGTGGTTGATACGGTGTTTGAGAAACTCTATACACCTTACGGGCTCCGGACTCTGGAAAAGGATGACCCGGAATTTCAGCCGTTCTACGGAGGAGAAGTTTTAAAACGGGACCTGGCATACCATCAGGGGACTGTATGGGCTTATCCGCTGGGAGCGTATTATCTTGCGTATCTGAAAGTAAACCACTACAGCGGGAGCGCGGTGAGAGAAGTGCGCGCTCAGCTGGAAGTGATGAATTCCGCACTGCGGGAGGGATGTGTCGGCCAGCTCCCGGAGATTTATGACGGTGAGAATCCTGTTTCCTCAAAAGGGTGCTTCGCGCAGGCGTGGAGTACAGGAGAGATCCTGCGGGTGTACGAAGCACTGGAGCGGGACAAAGATTCTGCAGGTTTATGAAGGGCTGGAGTGAGGTGCGGATCCTGCAGGTGCGTTACCTTACGTTTCGAAAAGAACATGATGACAGAAAACATGTTGTTGATATAAAGGAGATACATTATGGAATTTGCAGCAGTATATCACAAGACCACGGAGCAGATGAGCTACCCGCTCAATGAAAACGAACTGGTTGTGAACCTGAAGACAGGATATGACGTAAAGCAGGTGTTTATCATACAGGGAGATCCCTATGAGGCGGGGATCATGGGCGGAAATGAAGTGTGGACAGGGCACCGGGAGGAGATTGTCTATAAGAAACGTCTCCCTCATCAGATCTGGTGGACCACAACTCTGACTCCGCCCTATAAGAGGTGCAAGTATTACTTCGAACTCCATACGGACAGCGAGGTATGGTACTATTTTGAGGACGGTTTCCTCACGGAAGAGCAGGTAAATATGCCGGGAAGGCTTCTTCAGTATTTCATCGTGCCCTGGATGAATCCGGCGGATGTAAACCGGACGCCTGAGTGGGTCAATGACACAGTGTGGTATCAGATCTTCCCGGACCGGTTCTGCAACGGGACGCCGGAGAAGAATGGACCGGATGTCCTGCCCTGGCAGACAGGTCCGGTGACAAACCGGGAAAAATACGGCGGCAATCTGGAGGGGATCCGGCAGAAGCTGCCGCATCTGAAAGAGCTTGGAATCTCCGGGATCTATCTGAATCCGATTATGAAAGCAGAGTCAAACCACAAGTATGATACAACGGATTACCGGGAGATCGATCCTTCTTTCGGAGATGATGAGACAATGCAGCGCCTTGTGTCGGAGGCCCATGACAAGGGGATCCGGGTCATGGTGGACGCGGTATTCAATCACTGCGGAGGAAAGTTCGGTCCGTGGCTGGATGTCTGCGAAAAAGGACGGGATTCAGAGTACGCCGACTGGTTCATGGTACAGGACTGGTCCCAGATCGGGAAAAAGGCGGATACACGGGACGGACGGTTTTATTCTTTTGCCTTTGCGGACTGGATGCCGAAACTCAATACCAACAATGAAAAAGTGATCGGGTATTTCTGTGATGTCTGCGGAGAGTGGGTCACAAAATATGACATTGACGGAATCCGTTTTGATGTGGGAAATGAGGTGTCCCACCGATTCCTGAAACGAATCCGTGAGCATCTGAAATCCCTTAAGCCGGATATCTATCTCCTCGGTGAGATCTGGCATGACGCCAGTCAGTGGCTGATGGGCGATGAGTATGATTCGGTGATGAACTATCCGCTGATGAGCGGAATCCATGATTTCTTCCTGGATCAAACAATGGATAAAAAAGAGTTTGAGTACATGGTTAACCGTTGTTATACTATGTATATGCAGCAGAATAATAACGTGCTGTTCAACCTTCTTGATTCCCACGATACGGAACGTCTGATGAACCGGTTCCATGATCTGGATATCTTTTACCAGCAGCTTGCCGTGTTGTTCACTCTGCCGGGCAGTCCGTGTATTTACTATGGCACGGAAATTGCCATGGAGGGCGGCTTTGACCCGGACTGCAGAAGATGCATGCCCTGGGACAAGATCGGGACAGAGGAGAACAGGGAGAGGATTTCGCTGATGCAGGAACTGATTCACATGAGAAAGACAGAAGAAGCCTGCCGCAGTCTTTATTTCCATTTCCCGAATAAATATCAGAATCCGAGATGCGCGGAGTACATCAAGATCGATTCACAGAACAGGAAGATTGAAATCGTCTTAAACTGCTCGGAAGAAGATGTGGAGACAGGGATGGAAGGAGAGATTCTGTTCGCGCGGAATTTTGACCAGGGAATTTTGAAGAAGAACGGTACCCTTGTGAGGAGGATTGTGTAATGAGTGACAGCAGAGAACAGAAGTGGTGGAAAAACGCAGTTGTCTATCAGATTTATCCGAAAAGTTTTCAGGATTCAAACGGAGACGGCGTGGGAGATATCCGGGGAATTATCAGCAGGCTGGATTATCTGAAAGATCTGGGGATCGACGCGGTGTGGATATCTCCGATGTACTGTTCCCCGCAGAATGATAACGGGTATGATATTTCCGACTATCAGGATATTGATCCCATGTTCGGTACCCTTGCGGACATGGATGAACTGATCGCGGAGGCAAAGAAACGGGGGATCCGGATTATTATGGATCTTGTTCTTAACCACACATCGGATGAACACCGGTGGTTTCAGGAAGCGAAGAAGAGCCGGGAGAATCCGTACCATGACTATTATGTGTGGCGGGACGGTGAGCCGGGAGTGTACCCGAATGAGATGAAAGCTACGTTTGGCGGACCTGCCTGGGAGTGGGTGCCGGAAGTGGAACAGTATTATTTC
The DNA here is from genome assembly GCA_019113645.1 of Candidatus Mediterraneibacter vanvlietii. GTDB lineage: Bacteria > Bacillota > Clostridia > Lachnospirales > Lachnospiraceae > Mediterraneibacter > Mediterraneibacter vanvlietii. The sequence goes on from DXGZ01000042.1 coordinate 6,405, forward strand.
CATCAGTTTGCAGTGGAGCAGCCGGACCTGAACTGGGAGAATCCGAAAGTGCGCCGGGAGATCTATGATATGATTCTCTGGTGGATGGATCGGGGCGTGGGCGGATTCCGACTGGATGTGATCGATCAGATCGCAAAGGAACCGGACAAGAAGATTACGAACAACGGACCAAGACTCCATGAATTCCTTCGGGAACTCAGCAGGGAGACATTCCAGAAAGGGGATCTCATCACGGTGGGAGAGGCGTGGGGCGCTACACCGGAGATTGCGAAGCTCTACAGCAATCCGGACGGAAGCGAGTTCTCCATGGTGTTCCAGTTTGAGCACGTTGGTCTGGATCAGGAAGAGGGAAAAGAGAAATGGGATCTGGCGCCGCTTTCCCTTGTAAAGCTGAAAAGATGTCTTGCCAGATGGCAGAGAGAACTCTATCAGACCGGGTGGAACAGTCTGTTCTGGGATAACCACGACCTGCCGAGAATTGTGTCTCGCTGGGGAGATGACGGGGAATACCGCGTGGAGTCGGCGAAGATGCTCGCCCTCGTTCTCCACGGAATGCAGGGAACTCCTTATATTTATCAGGGCGAAGAACTCGGCATGACGAATGTGAAGTTCCAGGATATCAGCGAGTACCGGGATATCGAGACCACGAACATGTACTGTGAGAGGCTTGAGGCTGGATATGAGGAAAGCGATGTGATGCGCTCCCTCTATGCGAAGAGCCGCGACAATGCGCGCACGCCCATGCAGTGGGATGACGGGAAGAATGCCGGATTTACGAAGGGGACGCCGTGGATCAAAGTGAATCCGAACTATCCGGAGATCAATGCCGCATCTCAGATGGACGATCCGGATTCGGTATACAGTTTTTACCGCACTCTTGTTCACCTGCGCAAAGAGCAGCCGGTATTTGTGGACGGAGAATTCAAACTGCTCTGCGAGGATGACGAACAGATCTTCGCCTATACGAGAACAGACGCGGATACAGAGATGCTTGTCTGTGCAAACTTTACCGGGAAGCCGGCAACGTGTCCGCTGGTGGAAGAGTGGAAGGATGCGGAGATCCTTCTGCATAATTATCCGGGAGAGCCGGGGGCAGAACTGAAACCATATGAGGCGGTGCTGTATCTCCGTCATTTTGTTGACTAACTTCCATCTCTGAATTGGACGAAAACAGAGAGGGAAAGACTTCCAGCCGCGCCGTTTTACGTATCCTCCGTCTGTTTTGAGAGATCATTTCCGGCAGGGAGTGCGGAGGAAGCGGAGCGGACGACTTGGAGAATGCTTTCTGAGTCCGGGAAGGTGTGTGGAGTGTGACTTTTGCCGGAACACGAAACACACCTTCCCGGAACTCAGAATCCCCTTTGCTAAAACACTCCGCCCGCTTCCGGACACACTTACTTCCACTGGAAATGTTATTGCGCAAAATAGCGGAAAAGAATTGAAAAAAACTCGCAGGGTGCTATAATGTATGGCGGTCGGAGGTACCTGAAAATGAAAGATGACAATAAATCTGAGATCCGCCAGCATTTTCTGATGGCAGTCTGCGGCGGATTTTTTGGCGGATATGCAATCTTCGGGCGGATGGCGGTGTTCGGTTCTGCCCAGACGGCAAACCTGATTGAACTGGTAGGAGACGTGCTGGGACACAATCTGACAGATGCGCTGCTTAGGATCGGCGCGCTGGCGATCTACATCGGAGCAATGGTGCTCTTTGCCGCGCTTCGGAGGAAGACAGCGCTGAACCTGAAATACCTGGTGATTCTGTTTGAGGCGGCAGCAGTTGCCGTACTGGGATTTTTCCCGGAGAATATGAATCCGATTCTGGCAGTATACCCTATCTTCTTCGCCATGTCTTTCCAGTGGTGTGTGTTCAAAGGAGCTGACGGATATGCCTGTTCTACGATTTTTTCCACGAACAATGTGAAGCAGACCGTTCTGTCCTTCTCGGACTATTTTATGGCAAAGGAAGAGACAGAAGAGGAGAGAGGGGAATATCTGAGAAAGGGAAAATTCTTCGGAACCACACTCCTGTGTTTCCACACCGGTGTGGCAATCGCGTTTCTTGGTCTCCGGTTTCTCGGCCTCCGGGCAGTCTGGCTGTGCCTTATTCTGATTCTGGCAGAGCTTTACATGATAGAGGAACAGAGAGCAGCACAAAGAGAGGCGCAGCTCTGTGGCTGAAGTGTTATGAGATTTCAGAACAGTTCAGCCGCGCCATTCGGAAAACCGCACTGACGTGCTTACTGCGGCTGTGCCGCTGTTTTCCTCATCTACAGGCGCTCAGTTCATGGAACTGCCCGCTCGAAAAATCATGCGAGCATGATTTTTTCTCCTGCACAGCCCCATGGCTGAACTGATTTCAGAAAAATCAGATTTCAGGTTGACACACTGCGGCAGGCTGCGGTAGAATAACCGTTGTAGAGAAAGCGTTGAAGAGGAGAGTAAGCTTCTTGCACTTCCACAGAGAGGAATCCGTTTGCTGTGAGGATTTCGTAGTGCGGCTGACTGAAGACCACCTCGGAGCGGCCTTAATCAGGCACGGTGATTCCGTTATCATCACAATGAATTAAGATGGTTTTCCATGGAAAACAAGCAGGGTGGAACCGCGGGCAGAGTTGTCCGTCCCTGCAGGGAGTGTTTCCGTGCGGACATAGATTCAGGTAAGACAGAGACATTCCGTAAGGAGTGTCTTTTTTCTTTTGAACAGGGAAAATCCCACAGTGAAGCACATTTTCTGCAGCAGTTCGGTCAGGGAGCTGAACTGTTGACATTTCCTACAAAGAGGAAAAAGATAAATAAAAGAAAGGAAGCAGGGAAAATGAAAATCACATTAAAAGACGGCTCTTCAAAAGAGTATCAGCAGCCTATGAGCGTATATGAGATTGCGCAGGATATCAGCGAAGGACTGGCGAGAGTTGCCACAGCCGGAGAAGTGAACGGCGAGGTTGTAGACTTAAGAACAGTTGTAGATCATGACTGTGAGCTGAACATTCTGACATTTAATGATGAGAAAGGAAAAGGAGCTTTCCGACATACAGCGTCCCACATCATGGCACAGGCGATCAAACGTCTGTATCCGGAGACACAGCTGGCGATCGGACCGTCTATCGCGGACGGATTCTACTATGACGTGGATCGTGAAACTCCGTTTACAGCAGAGGATCTGGAAAAGATCGAGGCAGAGATGAAGAAGATCGTCAAGGAAAATCTTGAGATCAAACAGTATGACATGCCGAGAAATGAGGCTCTTGCGTATTTCAGAGAAAAAAATGAACCGTACAAGGTGGAACTGATCGAGGATCTTCCGGAGGATGAAACAATCAGCTTCTATTCACAGGGCGAGTTCACAGATCTTTGTGCAGGACCGCATCTGATGACGACAAAGCCGGTCAAGGCATTCAAGCTGACAAGCCTTGCAGGAGCATACTGGAGAGGCGATGAGCACAACAAGATGCTTCAGAGAATCTACGGAACCGCATTCCCGAAGAAAGCGGAGCTGGAAGAATACCTGACCATGATCGAGGAAGCGAAAAAACGTGATCACAGAAAGCTTGGAAAAGAACTTGGCCTGTTCATGATGAGAGAAGAGGGACCGGGATTCCCGTTCTTCCTTCCGAATGGAATGGTTCTGAAAAACACACTGCTTGACTACTGGAGAGAGATTCACCGCAAAGCAGGGTACGTGGAAATCAACACACCGATCATGTTAAGCCGCCATCTCTGGGAGACATCCGGACACTGGGATCACTACAAAGAGAATATGTACACGACAGTGATCGATGAGGAAGATTTTGCCATCAAACCAATGAACTGCCCGGGCGGAATCCTTGTCTATGAGTCTGAGCCGCGTTCCTACCGCGATCTTCCGATCCGTATGGGAGAACTGGGACTGGTTCACCGCCATGAGAAATCCGGTCAGCTTCACGGACTGATGAGAGTGCGCTGCTTCACACAGGATGATGCGCATATCTTCATGATGCCGGAGCAGATCAAAGATGAGATCAAAGGCGTTGTAAAACTGATCGATGAAGTTTACAGCCTGTTTGGATTTAAATACCACGTTGAGCTCTCCACACGTCCGGAGGACAGCATGGGAAGCGATGAGGACTGGGAAATGGCGACAGACGCGCTGCGCGCGGCTCTGGACGATATCGGACTTCCTTATGTTGTAAATGAAGGCGACGGTGCGTTCTACGGACCGAAGATCGACTTCCACCTGGAGGATTCCATCGGAAGAACATGGCAGTGCGGAACGATTCAGCTTGACTTCCAGCTTCCGCTTCGGTTTAACCTGGAGTACACTGGCGCGGACGGAGAGAAGCACCGTCCGATCATGATCCACCGTGTTGTATTCGGTTCCATCGAGCGTTTCATCGGAATCCTGATCGAGCATTTCGCAGGCGCGTTCCCGACATGGCTTGCGCCGGTACAGGTGAAAGTGCTCCCGATTTCTGACAAGCATATGGAGTACGGCGAGAAAGTGCTGGCCAAGCTTCAGGAGGCTGGAATCCGTGCGGAGATCGACAACCGTGCCGAGAAGATCGGATACAAGATTCGCGAGGCGCAGCTGAAGAAGATTCCGTATATGCTTGTTGTAGGAGCAAAGGAAGAGGAAGAAGAGAAGGTTTCCGTGAGAAGCAGATTTGCCGGAGACGAGGGACAGTGCGGACTGGATGAATTCGTCGCACAGGTGAAAGAAGAGATTGCCGGGAAAATCCAGAGAGAGATAGAGAAAAAAGAAGACTAAGCATGGTCTGATGCAATATCAGACAGATCATAACGGGGTCCCCTCTCTTTAGCGGAGAGGGGATTCTTGTGCGGAAGAGACAAGATGTGCGGAAGGGATAAGAGATGAAAGAGAAAACAGCAGTACAACAGAATTTATTATTTGACAACAGAAAGCTGGCGGCGCTTCTCGTCCCGCTGGCGATCGATCAGCTCCTGAATTCCTTTATGGGAACAGTGGACACGCTTGTCGTGAGTAACCTGGGATCCGCGGCGATCTCGGCAGTCTCCCTGGTGGATTCCATCAATGTGCTGATCGTCCAGGCCTTTTTCGCACTTGCCTCGGGCGGAACCGTTGTGTGCTCCCATTATCTCGGGTGCAGGAAACAGGAGGAGGCAAAAGAAGCGGCGGGGCAGCTTGTGTTTATTACGTTTCTGATGTCCGCAGTGATCGCAGCGCTCTGCCTGGTGTTCAATCATCAGCTTCTGAGCCTGATTTTCGGTGAGGTGGAGGCTGCTGTAATGACGAATGCGAAACAGTATTTCTTCCTCTCGGCCATCTCGTATCCCTTTATCGCACTCTATGATGACGGGGCCTGCATTTTAAGAGCTCAGGAGAACAGCAGTCTGCCGATGAAGATATCTGTGGCGTCCAATGTGGTGAATCTTGCGCTGAATCTGCTGTTCGTGTGGGGATTTCATTTCGGAGTGGCAGGATCCGCCTGTGCGACACTCCTGGCAAGAGTGTTTGCCATGGCTGTTGTTATGATAAAACTTCGGAATCCAGGCCTGGAAGTGCCTCTTCGAAATTATTTTTCCATCCGGCCGGACTGGGCTGAGATTAAGAGAATTCTCAACATTGGCGTTCCATCGGGAATCGAAAACGGAATGTTTCAGTTTGGAAAGCTGGCGATTCAGTCCACAGTATCCATGATGGGGACAGCGGCCATAGCAGCTCAGGGAATGACGAATATCATAGAGAATCTGAATGGAATCCTGGCGCTTGGTGTGGGAATCGGGCTTATGACAGTAGTCGGTGAGACGCTCGGGGCAGGGCGAAAAGAAGAGGCAGTCTATTACGTGAAGAAACTCTGCAAAATATCAGAAGTCGTCATCATAGGTTCCTGTCTCGTGATGTTTATTCTAGTATTTCCGATCACTCATTTCGGAGGAATGGAGCCTGAGAGTGCGAAGATGTGCATCTTCATGGTGGGCTGCATAACGGTTGTGAAACCGATCGTCTGGGTGATGGCGTTCATCCCGGCGTATGGATTCCGCGCTGCGGGGGATGTAAAATTCACCATGACGGTGTCTGTCATCTGCATGTGGTTCTGTCGTGTGACCCTGTCGATTTTTCTCGCAAGAGTATTTCACATGGGCCCCATTGCGGTATGGATCGGAATGTTTACCGACTGGACCATCCGAAATATTATATACACTGTTCGGTTCCGCAGCGGGAAGTGGCTGAACCATCAGGTGGTATGATCCGCTATTTAGTTGATCAGGTTCGCTGACTTTTGGAGGCAATATTTCCGAAAACAGGAGAGCATTTTAAGACGTATTCTGCTGATGCTGAGGGAATGTTCAGGGTTCCGCTCCAGGGTCTAAGTGAATCTAAGAAGTTCCGACCATGGACTAAATGCAAGGACAGACGGCGAGCAACTCGCATTCGCTCAAACAATCTCGCCGTCTGCCCTAACGTCCATGTCCG
>DXGZ01000043.1 GCA_019113645.1 Candidatus Mediterraneibacter vanvlietii
ACTTGGAGTTCCGTGTGCGGACGTCAGGACAGGCGGTGAGATTGTCTGAGCGAAGCGAGTTGCTCACCGTCTGTCCTTGTATTTAGTCCGTGCCCGGAACTTCTTAGTTGCCCTTATTCCCCGGAGCGGAACCCCGAACATATCCTCACTCTCTGCAGAATACGTCTTAAAAAACATCTCTGTTTTCGTACGTTCAGTTATTGAAGGTAGTGAACAAAATAGCGGTTTGATCTCCAGATTACATCCACGAGACGGCAGATGCATGCCTTGAGATCTTCCACCGGAAGGCTTCCCTCTTCCAGTTCTTTATAGAGATTATCATAATCTTCCTGACTGCCGGGCATGATCAGATCATTGCCTGCCCGCATGCATCCGGAAGCCGTGCAGGTCGGATCCTCGCGGGTCGTCGTCCAGTCGGTCATGATAACTCCTTTGAATCCCCACTCATCTCTCGCTGCTTTTGTGCAGAGATCACAGCTGTTCGCCGCATGGATTCCGTTAATGAAATTATAGCTTGTCATAATAGACATTGGCTGGGATTCTTTTACCGCAGTCTCAAAACCTTTCAGATAGATCTCCCGCAGCGCCCGCTCTGCGAGAATACTGTCAGAGCCTTTTCTGTTATCCTCCTGGTTGTTGCATGCGAAATGCTTGATCGTTGTTCCGCATCCCGGCACGGACTGCACGCCGTCGGTCATTGCCGCGGCGATCTTTCCCGAGAGGAGCGGATCTTCCGAATAGTATTCAAAATTACGCCCACACAGCGGATTCCTGTGGATGTTCATGCCCGGAGCCAGCCAGAGCGTTACGCCCAGCTCATCCATCTCCGAACCGATCATGGCGCCCACTTCGCGGATCAGCGCAGTATCCCATGTCTGCGCCAGAAGTGTGCCCACGGGAATAGCGGTGCAGTACTGATAATACCGCTGCCCCGGAAGGCTGTCCGTATCCGGGCAGAAGATACCTCCCTCCAGGCTGAACTGGAAGGGCATGGTCACGATCTTGCCGTCATCCACATGATAATACTGCATCAGTCTCAGCCCTGCCGGACCATCCGCCAGAACAATGCTCGCCAGTCCTCTGTCCATGGCGCACTTGTGCGTCTCCCCGGCAGAGCCCGGAACCGATATTCCGGCTGCCCCCAGGTTGCCGCCCTGCGCCTTCCCCGGATCGCCTGCTGCAAGGCATACGAGTTCTTCTGTTGTCAGGCTGTCCACAAACGCTTTTGCCTCCGGAGTGCAGATGTCCGCATTCTTCGCGTACTCTGGCGTTTCTGTCTTAAGAGACGCAGCGCTGATGCTGACTCTTTTCAGCGTATCAATGCCTTTCGCCGCAGCTGTCTCATATCTCTTCTGCCGCGCTTCCATATCTGCATGGAACTCTTCGAGTTCTTCCTGAAGCGGGCAGATATTCTCCGTCTTCACCAGCACGGCACGGTTATCAAGCAGCGCTTCCCCGATGAGCTCCGCGCTCTCCAGCGAATTGCCGATCCAGATTCCGTACGTGCCCGGCTCCAGTACCCATCCGGGTTCTGACTCATCATAGGAAGCCAGCTGTTCCAGCGGGATCTCAAGGGTCAGTTCCTGAGTTTCTCCCGGCGCCAGTTCTGATGTCTTGGCAAATGCTGCCAGTCTGCGGTACTCTTTCTCCAGCTTTCCTGCCGGGCAGGTCACATATGCCTGGACGACCTCTTTTCCGCTGTAGGCATCTCCTGAGTTTTTCACCGTAACTCTTATTCTTACCGAAGTTTTCCCCGCGGACGCACCGGATTTTCCCATGCCCGGCAGCGCGTCCGCATCTGTACTCTCTGCAATCTCCACCGCGTCAGTGCACAGTTCAAACTCCGTATAGGACAGACCATATCCGAATCCGTATCTCACAGGGATGCCGAACGTGTCAAAGTAGCGGTAGCCAACATAAATTCCTTCATTATATTTCTCTTTGTCCACATCTCCGTTATTGTGGGAAAAGTTCTCCGCATTGGGATAGTCCTCATACCGGTATGCCCAGCTGTCCGTCATCTTTCCGGAGGGAGTCACTTTTCCGGATATGATGTCGGCAAATGCGTTTCCGCCCTCCATGCCCGGCTGAACGATCTGGAGCAGCGCTCTGATATTTTCGTACTTATCCATGAATGACAGATCCATCAGTCCGCCGGTGTTGATCACGACAATCACATTTTCATAAAAACCGCAGAGATCTCCGAGCATCTTTTCCTCGCTTTGTGTCAGAAAGTAATCGCCTTCTTTGGCAAAGCGGTCCGCGCCTTCTCCTGCCACGCGGCTCAGGATAAAAAATGCATAGTCTGCTTCTGTCTTGTCCGCATCTTTTCCGTCCGGGCGGACAAAGGGCGTAGTTGTGTAGACAGCGAAGAAATCCATTGTCGCCTCGAGTCCCGCGGTTCGTGCCAGGATGTCATCCCTCCAGTCCATGCGCGCCCTCTCATAGCGGCTGTCATAGTCTGCGATCCAGTCTTCGTTTACGATGCTGTATCCTGCTGCCTTCAATCCCTCATAGATGCTGACGGACTTTCTCTCGTTTACATCTCCGGAACCAGTGCCGCCTTTGACTGTTTTCGATGCGCCGCTCCCGTAGAGAGCGATCCTGGCCCCGGGCGCGATGGGGAGGATATGGCCTTCATTTTTCAGAAGCACCACACCTTCCGCAGCAGCTCTCCGAGCCACTTCCATATGTTTCAATTCCCGCTCTGTCACCTCAGGATTTGTAGTCCCTGAGAATGTCCGTTCCTTTATTTTCCGCATAACTTCTTCCTCCATAAATGTCTGCGAACAATTACAGGCTGCTTACCACAAAAATACCGTATGTGCAGGGCAGCTCCAGACGGATCCTGTAGACGTTTCCTTCCTGTCCCACAACTTCCGCTGTCTTAATCTCACCGGTAAATGTATCCCACACTTCCGGAACATCGGATGATTCCACGCTGACTTCTATGGTCTCCGGCGTATCTCCGTAATTCATGAAAAGTGTGTTTCTCTTTCCTTCCTTCAGATATCTCACGAACATCACGCCTGAGATATCCTCTCCTGTGTGGAGATAGGGATCTTCCATATAAGCGTGATATGCCGGGTGATTGTTCACCGTGCCGTTTTTCCCTTCCGTGATCGCAACCGGATGCGGGATCCTGCCGCTCACAAACTGATAGAATTCTTCCTTCTGCTCTGTCTCAAAATAAACTGCTGCTCCGTCTTTCTCAAGCTGGTCGAAGATCTCCTTCACCTTCTCATCATCAGCCTGGTTCATGGCAAGATGCGGGCGGGCGCCGATCATGGCGATCTTTCCTCCGTCACGGGCATACGCTCTGCAGAGTTCTGCCACTTCCAGAGGAAGGAGCTCGCACATCGGCAGCGCCAGAACGCTGAACTTCTGTCCGCTCAGTGTGTTTTCAATCTTTCCGTCCGCTGCAGCGAAGTTTTCGGCCGCGTCTTTGTGGATGATATCGAAATCCATGTTCCGTGAAGTCAGCCCGTTTAAGATCAGCTGCACTTCCTGATCGATCTCCGCCGCCCTCTCGTCTTTCAGGAACGGTCCCTGGAAGAATCCGTGAGTGTGGTTCTGATCCGGCAGATAATGGAGCCAGAAGCTCTCCTGCGGGAAGTATACGAGGACATCCTGCTCATTGATTCCGTCTGTCATCGCATAGTGCAGGCGGCGGATCATGTCATTTCCCTCGGACTGGCGGTCCCATCCCTGCCACTGGAAGAACTGTGACGGCGGCCAGTCGTTCTTTCTGCCCCCACGGTCAGAATAGAAGAATCCATGATTGATGATGATCTGCATTCCCTGCTGATACATCCATGTGATCATCCTCGTATATTCGTCAAATGTCAGATCCCATCCGCAGCCGGCGAACACTTCCACTGCCGTGCGCTTCTTTCCATAGGAATGGGCTCCTGCAGATGTGTATTTGATATTCAGGCTTCCGATTCCCTTTCCGAGATGATCGGCTCCGCAGACGTCCTGGTATTTGTTCTGTCTTAAATAATCTCCGCTGTAACGGGTATGTCCGTAAACGGTCTCCTCTGCCAGAAGATGCGCGAAGAGCCGGATGTTGTGTTCCTGACACCACTGATGCAGTACGCCGAAATAATTATTCTGATACATATACGCCACAACATCGAAATAATCACACCGGATCCTTCCTGGTTTCTCTCCGGGCAGGATGATCTGATAGATCTCTTTTCTGATGTCATAGCCTTTCAGTTCCCGGAATGTCTCTGCGAAACTGCTGCTCCACGGGATGGAATGGCACATACGTGTCTCATCATTAAAAATGCAGGTGATCGTCTTGCCAAAGTCTTCCCCGAAATTTTCATAATATTTTTCATGTGTGGACTCTATAAACGCCTTTGTGGCATCCGCATTCATGTAATTCACCTGTCCGGATCCGCCATGGGTATAGAGATCACAGCTTACTTTTGTGATAAATGCAATGCAGTCCCTGTCTGACTGAAATTCCAGCTCAGGTCCGAACATAAGATATGTGAAATAATCTTCAACCGGGTATTCTTCCATTGTCTCTTTATCCAGAATATGGATATTGTACGCCAGACCGCTCTTATCCGTCTCCGGTCTGATTCCGAATAATCCCTGATCCTCAAACGTCTTGATCTGCGCCCGGAACACTTCTCCTGCCGGTATCTCGATCGGACGGATCAAGATATACCACTCGCGGTAATTCTCATCCATGGGGATGGTCAGATTACATGTTCCCGCCGGCCACGCCAGCTCGTCATAAAGCCACATCTTTTCGCCATGCTCTTTTTTATATTCCAGAGTTGTTCGGATATTCCCGAACCACTCGTCATCCAGATATCCTCCGATGTAGCCTTCGCCATTGTTGGGGCGGGCATGAGGATCTGTGCATTTGACTCCGATCTCTGTCTGCAGCTTTAACTGACGCTTCAGCTCTTCTGTCTCAAGTTTATCATTCCAGAACCAGAGAGGGGTCTGTGCCTCATCCAGTATCTGTGCTTCTTTTGGAGATTTCCATATATTTTTTTCCATTTATTTTCACCTCGTTTTGTTGATTTTGCGTAACAGTTCAGCCATGGGAATGGCGCGGCTGAACTGTTACGGTCTCGCTTTCCATACTGTCCGGAGAGGAAAGATTCCCTCCCCGGAATATCTTTTACGCCATCCGGCACTCGATCCTGTATATGCCTGATCCGGCTTCTGCCTGCAAGCCTTCCGCTGTCTCTTCAAACTTTAACCTGTCTGCTTCTGTTACAGCGCTTATGCCCCAGGGACGGATCACTGCTGTCGTGTTGCAGGGGATCTCCACTGTCATACTCAGCCGGCTGCCCTGCATTTCCCACTCTGATCGGATCTTTCCGTACAGACAGTCATGCTCCGCCTTCATATAGGTGAATCCGCCGCCCGGGTGAGGCTCCAGGATGAATCTTTTGAATCCCGCTCCGTCCTCTTTAACTTCGATTCCGGCTGCCACCCGGTAGATCCACTCCGCCACCGCACCGTATGCGTAATGGTTGAATGAGTTCATATCCGGACTCCACATGGTTCCGTCCGGTTTCTTTCCGTCCCAGTGCTCCCAGACGGTTGTCGCTCCCTGCTTCACCTGGTAGAGCCATGACGGGAAATCATCTTTCAGAAGCAGTTCGTAGGCTTCCTTTGTATGTCCGTTCTGGCTCAGTGCGTGGCAGAAATACGGAGTTCCCACGAATCCTGTGACCAGATGCCCGTTCTGTTCTTCCAGAAGCCGCAGCAGATCTCCGGTCACATTTCCCTTGTATTCCTCCGGAACCAGGTTGAAATAAAGGCTCACGATCTGGGCAGTCTGTGTCTGTGCCTTAAGATGTCCGTTTTCAAAGAACGTCTCCTGATAGGTCTTCTTAATCTCTTCGTAAAGCTTCCCGTACTCTTCCGCATCCTCTGTCTCTCCGATGATTGCCGCCATCTTGGAAAACAGCTGTGTGGAATATGCATAGTAGGCAGTGCAGGTCAGGTCATTGGGCGTTGCCCCGAAATAACTGCCTTCCTCGGCGTCAAGAGCCACCCAGTCGCCAAACTGAAGCTGATAGTTCCAGATGTTTCCTTCCGAGTGTTCCCGCATGAAGCCGATCCATTTCTTCATGCTGTCATACTGTTTCCGGATCACTTCGGTATCACCGTACATCAGATACATGGTCCAGGGAATGATCACGTCTGCGTCCGCCCATGCTGCCGCGGAGTGGTCGCCATCCTTCATTATCTTGTCATCCCCCGCTTTTCCGATCAGCACATCCGGGATGACATGCGGAACACCGCCATTCTCCAGCTGATCCGCCGCCATGTCGGCAAGCCACTTTCGATAGAAGGTATACGTATCCATCAGATACGCTGCCGTGCGGCAGAAAATCTGCGCGTCTCCGGTCCATCCGAGCCGTTCGTCCCTCTGAGGACAGTCGGTCGGCACATCCAGGAAGTTGCCTTTCATTCCCCACAGAATGTTGTGATGGAGCTGATTTACATCCGGATCCGAACATTCAAAATTCCCTGCCGGCTCCATGTCTGAATGAAGCACACAGGCTGTGAAGTCTTCCGTTTTCGGCTCTCCCGGCCAGGATGCGATCTTTGCGTACTGGAATCCCTGGAAGGAGAAGTTCTCATGGAAGATATGCTCTTCTCCGTCTCCGCAGATATAGGTCACAGTCGCCTTTGCCGTCCGCAGGTTATCGAGGTAGACATTTCCGTCCGCGTCCAGCACCTCGAAGCAGTTCAGCTCCGCTTTATCCCCCGGCTGCCCTTTTACGCGGAACTCGATCCATCCGGTCATGTTCTGTCCGAAATCAATAACCGTATCTCCCTGTGGAGTCCGGAAGATCCGTTTTGCGGGGATCCTGCTGATCTCCCTGACCTTGCATCCGCTCTGGGGCGTCAGAACCGATATGTCGAAGGGCACTTCCGAAACCGCCTGCCATCCGCTCTCATCGCACCCGTTTTCATTCCACCCATCGATCTCCAGGCGCGCGTCATAGGTCTCGCCATCATAGATCTCGGAGAAGAGAATCGGTCCGAAAGAGCCTTTCCACTGTGCATCTGTGCCGAAAGTCTCACACTCTCCGTCCTCATATACTACTTTCAGCAGACAGGAGAACGCAGTCTTCCTGCCATAGTGATTTCTCACTCTTCTGAACCCCATATCGCCTTTGTACCAGCCGGCTCCAAGCTCTGCGCCAAGGGTGTTCACACCCTCGCTGAGCGCATCCGCGACATCGTAGATCTGATAAAGAAGATGTTTGTTGTAAGACGTCCATCCCGGGGTGAATTCATCCGCCCCGATCCGCTCTCCATTGATATAGAAATGATACAGTCCGAGCGCTGTTGTGTACGCATAAGCGGTTTTTACCGGTTTTTTTAGCCGGATCTCTTTCCTCAGATAAGAGCCCCGGCTTTTGTCTTTGTCTTCGTCTTTCTCGATTGTGATAAAAGGTGATGTCCATTCTTCTGCTGACAGCAGCGCTGTGACAAAACAAGCGTCTGCCCAGTCTGTCATCCCGGCAGTCGTCTCCGCCTGCACACGCATATAATAAGCAGCTGAAGAATGCAGTTTATTGTTTATATCTCCGGCAGTAACATGGGCGGACTGATTTGTTTCCACCCTGCCGCTGTCATAAAGCAGATCTGTAAAATCCGCATTTTCTGCGATCTGAAGCCGATAACTCTTCTGGAAAACATCTCTCTGCTCTGAGAGGATCCTCCAGCTGATATCATTGATTCTGTCAATTCCCACAGGGTTATCCTGATAATTAATTCTTATCCTGTCTATCTTAACCATAGCTAAATCTCCCAACACTTAATTCTCAAAATCTTTAAACAGACTGCGGAAATAAAAGCTCGTCACATATGCCGGCCCTGAGATTCCGATCAGCACGATCACACTCCAGAATCTGTAGGAGACAAACAGCAGCGCAATCGGAAGCAGCATAACCACAAACATGAGGAGTGATTTCAGGAAATGGATCACACAGAAAAGAATGCCGTTTTTAATTGTGTTCTTCAGTGTATTTTCAAATCTCGCCGCAGTCACAAGAGCGAATATCGTAAACATGAGAACAACTGCCATAAGGACGAACAGTACAATCTTGTAGTACATAACCCAGGATGCGTCCAGTCGGTTCAGCAGATAAATGTCCAGCACAAGAAACAGACAGATTCCTCCGCCGATCAGCCAGATTATTGTTGATTTCTTAAAATTGTTCCTGAACGCCCTGAAATAGGAAGCCGCGATCGGCCCCTCTTCGTTTTTCACCATTTTCAGAGTAAGCTCATACATGGAAGTAAGCGCTGCCCCCGCTGTAACTACGGGAATCATACAGACCGCTGTTAATATATTTAATAAAATCAGATCTCCCAGCCGGTTCAGAAATCCTGCCAGTTTTCCTTCCGTCGAAAATATACTGCTCATCTCTATCCCTCCAACAGATACTCTAAAAATTGTTTCGCCGTGTCCACATGTTTTGTGTTATACAGGATACCAGCCACACTTGTTTCATCCGAATATCCCTCGATCTCCTGAATCTTGGCCAGTCCTTCATTATACACACCGAGCACCCGCCCCTCTTCATCCACGTAGAGGTTCGGGAACTGTTCCAGTTCTTCCTCTGTAAACACCGCCCGCAGATCCATGAAAGCATCCGCTCCGGCGTATTCCGTGAAATCATCCTCCAGCATCATGCATACGTCCAGTTCCTCGGTTCCGATCTGGGTGTACAGCCGCGCAAGACTTGTCATCGCATAGTTTCCGGATGAAGAATCGGAAAAAAGCAGGGAAGTGGAGATCAGCACATCATATTTCTTTGTATCGATTCCGGCATAATCTGCAAACTCTTCTTCCAGCATTTCCTCCTGCGCGTTTGTGTGAATGTCAAGAAGAATCGCGTTAAACGCATATTCCTTCTCCGTAATCTTCGCATATCCGAAATAAACGATCACGACGCACACTCCGAGGACGGCCAGAAACGGAATCTTATAATACATCCAGAAATATTCCAGTTTTTTTCTCCAATTTCCCTGCTTCATAAGTTTATCCTTTTAATCTTTTATTCTATTTTATCCTTTGACAGCTCCTGCCGCAATACCGTTGATGAACTGTTTCTGCAGTGCCAGGAATATAACAATCAGCGGCAGCGCACACAGTACGCAGGCAGCAAACAGGATGTTCCACTGCGCCGGGTTCTCCTTGTCACCTAAGAACTGCAGCATGCCGACCGGCAGTGAGTACTGCTCTTTTCTTGTGATGAACACCATCGGATAGAAGTAGTCATTCCAGATCCACAGTCCCTGTGTGATGATCGTAGATACAGTCGCCGGTTTCAGCAGCGGGAACACGATCGTTGTAAATCGTTTGAACAGAGACGCTCCGTCCATGTAAGCTGACTCTTCAATCTCTACCGGTACGCTCTTCATAAATCCCGAGTACAGGAATACGGAGAACGGCAGCGAACATGTAATAAACATCAGCATCGGCGTAAACCTTGTGTTCGGAACACCCAGTCTTGACAGCGTCTGCGCGATCGGCACAATAACCATCTGGGACGGGATGATCAAACCGGAGATAAAGAAGAAATACATAAATCTCGCGAGTTTTGATTTGATCCTTCCGATCGGATATGCCGCCATTGTCGCAATGATTACGATTACAAGGACTGATCCGGCTGTTGTAACAAAACTGTTCACGAATTCCATCGGATAGTTCATATTCTGGAATGCTGTCTGATAGCTTTCCAGAGAGAATTCAATAAACAGGTTCAGCGGAGACACCTGGTTCTCCGGAGTTCTTAAAGAACTGGAGAATACGATTACCAAAGGTGATATTATAATGATACAGAAAATAATGATCACTGCATAAAGCAAAAACGTCTTCGGCGTCAGCTTCATATAGGTTTCGACTTCACGGTCATCTTTTTTCTTTCTGAAAGCCATTACAATTCCACCTCCCTCTTATTCATAAAGAACAGCATGAATACGGTTATTACGATGATAACAAAGAACGAAACAACCGAGAACGCGCTTGCGCGGCCCATCTGCTGGTCTGTAAATGCCATCTGATAAATCTGGAACATCAGCGTTCTTGTGGAACTTCCCGGACCGCCGTTTGTCATGATGAACGAATAGTCGAATGCTTTCAGTCCGGCGATGACATTCAGAATGACGTTAATTGTGATTGTGGAGGAAATCAGCGGGAGTTTGACAAAACGTGTCAGCTGCCACTCATTACATCCATCGATCCTTCCAGCCTCCAGAAGGCTCTCATCTACTGTCTGAAGACCTGCCAGGTAGATAATCATCGTTGTACCGAATCCCTTCCACACTTCCACGATCGCGATTGCGAACAGCGCCACCGTGAAACTTCCCAGCGGGTTGAACTTGCTTCCGTCCATTCCGAGCATGTCAAGGAGACCTGCGATCATACCTGAACTCGGCATATATACGTAAGACCAGATGAAGCCTACAACGATTGCGCTGAACAGTGCCGGGAAATAAGCGCATGTACGGAAGATTCCTTTAAAATGTATCCTCGTGTTCAGGGCAATAGCGATGCCAAGACCGATCAGGTTGCTCAGCACAACAACTACTACCGCGTAAATCAGCGTGTTCTTGATCGCGTTTACCATAGAACCGTTTTCAAAGATCCTGGAAAAGTTTTCCAGACCTACATAATCAAAATTATAATTAATACCGTTGAAGTCCGTGATACTGTAATAAAACAGCTGAAGCAGCGGATAAATCCACAGCACCAGGAACATCAGCAGTGCCGGAATCAGAAATACATACATCCTGTTTGTGAATACAAGTGATATATTTCCTCGTTTTTTCGTCTTTTTCTTCATTCCGTTTCCCCTTTCTTAAAAGGGGCTGCTCTGGCCCTCATTCCTATAGCCAAAGCAGCCGGTTTCTTTCATTTATACACTATGATTCTCACTGAACTTCAGTTTTCAAAAACTCTTACATCAGGTCTTCAAATCTAGTCTGCATCTCCTGCGTGATATCGTCAACAGTTGTTCCCTGTCCTCCGATCATCTCGCCGAATTTCTCTTCCATTGTTGTCTCTGTTCCTGACGGCCAAGCCTGGTTGCACCAGTGGAATGCTTTTCCTTCATTCATCATATCAATGAACGGTTTGAACAGATCATAGTTCGCTGTCTGATCAGATCCTTCTCCATATGTAGCGATAATTTTTCCTGTTGCCAGGTATGCCTGCCAGATATCGGATGATCCGTCGAACCAATAGTCAAGAAGTTCCTTACACTCGTCTACATATTCTGAGCCTGAGTAGATGCTGTATCCAGCAGACAGACATGTTGCTGTATAATTATCACCGGACTCTGACGGAATCGGGAAGTATCCTCTCTCGAATGCTCCGGCTGCGCCCTCTGCAAGAAGTGCCGGTGCGTTGAAGGAACCGTCAAATGTCATTGCGGCTTCACCATCAATGAATGCCTGGATTGCCTGGGAAGCACCGATACCAAGTGTCTGTGAGGAATCAATGTATCCCTTGTCATACAGCTCGTTGTACATCTCAAGAACCTTGTCCCATGTTCCCTCATCTGTGAAGGATGTGTCGCCTGTTCTGAGCTGCTCATCGTAGTCAGCATTCTGTGAATAGATCTCATTGCATGCGATCTGGTACAGACCGAACTGCATTACGTACATATCTTTGTCGCCCATGATAATCGGCTGATGTCCGTTCTCTTTCAGTGTCTCGCAAACATCAAGGAACTCATCCCATGTCTGCGGCTCCTCCGTGATTCCACACTCAGCAAACATATCTTTGTTGTAGTATGTACCGAGGATAGATACGCCTGAAGTACATGTCACAATATCATCCTCGTATGTAACAGCTGCAAGGTCACTCATGTTCTCTGTCCACTTCAGGTCATTGAGCGGTGCCAGGTATCCTGCCTCAGCCAGTGTGTAGCAGGAGTTCGCTCCGGCATACATCGGCTGTGTCAGAATGATATCCGGGCACTCGCCGGATGAAAGTCTTGACTTCAGTGTGGTGTAGTAGTTGTCATCCGGAAGTTTGGTAACCTCAAGAGTAACATTCGGCCATTTCTCTTTTACAAGCTGCGGCAGAACCTCTGTCTCGAAATCATTCTCCGTTGCCACACCGGATACCATCATTGTGATCGTGATATCGCCTGCGTTCTCAATCGCCTGCTCATCATACGGTCCGGAAGACGCCTCACTTGAACTGCTCTCATCAGAGCCGCCTCCGCCGCAGCCTGCCAGCATGGTCGCTGTCATTGCGCCGACGCACAACATGGATAATAATCTTTTTGCTTTCATTTTTTGTTTCCTCCCTTCGAAACGTTTCTTGTTGATTTAAATGTTAACATAGTGGCGGTATACTTTTGTCGGAAATTATGGTATACTTTTTTCAGATGCTGTTGAACATGGGAGGATCTGAAATTATGAAACTGCGCACGCGATTTTTCCTTATATTTTCCATACTTGCAGTCATACCGCTGCTCATACTGACAGAGTATTCCTATGTCCGTTACAGGGATATTACATACGAGAGGATGGATGAGCTTTCAGAAAATCTGTTTCAGAATGCGGTCACGCAAACAAACAATATGCTGAGCACTGTACAGACAAGTATCAGTTACCTGACTTTTTACTCAAATGAGAACGACTATTCCGTAATCGAGAATCTGAGACCCTACGCGGAAGAAGATACGCAGCTCACCGCTTATGATACTTTCCGCACAACGCAGCACCTGAACGGCGTGTTCCAGAATATCATGGCTTCCTATGACTACATTACCGGAATCTATATCTTCACGCCGTCTGATGTGACCTTCAGTTGTTCCCAGTCCTCGAATATCCTTTCCAGCCGCTACTCTCCCAAAGGGAAAAACTGGTATGAGAATACGCTGGCGCAGAACGGGCATTTCTATGTCAGTGCTTTTATGGATCCGGACATGTTTATCGGAGAAGTGGAGGATGCCGTCTACTTTTCCCTGAGCATCAACGATCTGTATACGAACGAATTTCTCGGCGTCATTCTCGTATCGTGCGATTCCGATATCTTTGACCTGAGTACAGTCAATACAATGCCTGAGACCACCCTTCTGTATATCAGCAGCAAGGAGACGAACTATACGCTTTATTCGAATATTGATGAGCTCCCGGAGAGCTTCTCCGGAACTGACGCGAAAATCAAGAAGACGGATCTGGCTGTGGACTCACTGGAACTTACCGCTGCGTTTGACTATGACAGCCTGTACGCTGAATTCAGCCTGACAGGCGCCCTGTTTCTTGTAGTGGCGTTCACCTGTATCCTGATCTTCCTGGTGCTTGCCTATGTGATGACAAAAAATATGATACGGCCGCTGGAAGAGCTGAGCACTACCATGTCCCGCCAGGGAAAGGACCTGTCCTTCTACAGCCCTTATATGAACCGGACAGATGAGATCGGCACACTCTATAACGAATATTCAAACATGCTGGAGGAGCTGAACGCATCCATCAAGCGGGACTACCAGGACAAACTGAACATACTGGACGCCCAGATGAAATCGCTGGAAGCGAGGATCAACTCCCATTTCCTGTTCAACACACTGGAATCCATCAACAGCATGGCGGAGATCGATGAGAATGAGGACATCGCAACCATGTCTCTGGCTCTCGGAAATATGTTCCGCTACGCAATCAAAACGCCCAGTGAAATCGTCACTCTGCGGGATGAGATCAATCATGTAAAAGACTATGTCTCCATCCAGTCGATCCGGTTCAGCAACAAATTCACCCTGACCCTGGATATTCCGGATGAGCTCTATCAGCAGAAGGTACTGAAGCTGATTCTGCAGCCTCTTGTGGAGAATTCATTCTACCATGGACTGAACTACTGCACTGCCGGCGACAACATTACAATCCAGGCGAAAAGAGACAGCACGATCCTCTATATCACTGTATCAGATAACGGTCAGGGGATGACACAGGAGGTGCTGGATGAACTCAGAGCCAAGCTGAGCGAAGAGGCGTCATTCACCGAACTCGGGCACCGCAACAAACAGGGAATCGGACTTAAGAATATCCACTCAAGAATCGAGCTGTACTATGGAAGAGGCTATGGGCTCTCCATCACAAGCACGCCGGGCGAGGGCACTTCAATTACGATTAAAATCCCGGTGCTTCAGGGCTCCGGGGTGATTCAGGAAGCAAAAGAATAAAAAGGGAGGAAGGCAGATATGTATTCATATGTTATTATTGACGATGAAGAACTGATCCGGAAAGGGACAGTCAAGAAACTGGAAATACTCAAAGACCAGGTGCAGTGCATCGGCGAAGCCGCAAATGGAAAAAGCGGAATCCAGCTGATCGAACAGCTGCACCCTGACTTCGTGATTCTTGATATGCAGATGCCGGAGATGGACGGCATGGAACTGCTTCCTTACCTGGCGGAACATTATCCTGATCTCCAGCTTATTGTAATCAGCGGTTACCGCGATTTCGACTATATCAAACAGGCAATCTCATCCAATGCCCTGGAGTATCTTCTGAAGCCGTTCAGCAAAGAAACAATCAAAGAAGTCGTACTCAAAGCAATTGCCAGAATCGAAGACCGATCTTCAATCCAGAATCAGATCAGATCCACGGAACAGGAGAAGGAACAGGTACAGTATGAGTACGATCTTCAGGTGATCAAGAATCTGATACTCGGTTATCAGACAGATGAGACACGACTGACCTCGCAGAAACTGAATTATCTCTGCGAGAATCATGACCTGTGCCTGCTTGCATTTGAATGCACAAAAGCTGTTTCCGCAAATTCCATGGAAAATATACTTAACGAACTGGGGTTTGAAGATCTTATGCTTTATTTCCAGAGCCCGTCCAGCGAAAGTCTCGGGCTTCTGCTTCTCTTCGTACCCCAGCATGATCCCATTCACAGCGGACGTGTAATCGAACAGACACTGGACGCATTGACTCCTCCCCTCAGCGAACTGGATGTCTTCATCACAGTCGGCATCAGCGCTCCCCACAGCTCCATCCTGGAACTTTCCTCCGCCTATACGGAAGCAGTGTCCGCTCTTGACCACCAGCTCATCTGCGAGGACGCGCCTTTCTTCTATTATTATGACGGTGAAGAAGATACACACGCAATCTCATGGGACAGAGAGGACGAGTTCCTCTTCCGTATAGAGGCCGGAATGGACACTGAGGTAAAAAGTCTGATCCGTGAAATGTTTGCTTTCTATACCTCCCTGCCCGGCTGTACACTGGCGGATGTGAAATATCACTGCTATACGCTCTCCGACCAGTGCCGCCAGATCCTGGATTCCTATATCCATACAACCGAAACACTGAAATCATCCGCGAGCATGCAGAATGTTGTGAATCACCTGTTTTCCCTGCATGACCTGATGGACTACTATACTCAATTTTTCCTGAACCTGACGAACATGATTAAGCCCAACAGTGTATATGCCATCGATGATGTTATTGAAAAAATTCAGATTTATATCCGCAGAAATTATCAGAAAGACCTGTCACAGGAATATCTGTCCTCACTTTTCTATATCAACCGGAGTTATCTGAGCACTCTGTTTAAAGAGCGGACAGGACAGAAATTCGTGGATTACCTGAATAACGTAAGAATCACAAAGTCAAAAGAACTTCTGTCCCAGACAGACAAAAAGATGTACCAGATCGCGAAATCCGTAGGATATGATAATGTAAAATACTTCTTCCGCATTTTCAAGAAACTCACCGGGATGACACCAGAAGAATACCGGATGAAGAACACAGCGTAAATGAAATCTGGGTTTGTCGAACAGAAACCTCAGACAGAACAAGTCCGAAATCCGCAGGAGATAATTATTGAAAACGTATTCTGCGGGAAGGGGATACCGGATTCGGTTCCGCTCCAGGATCTAAGAAAAACTAAATGAGCGGGAAACCTGCTAAAGACAGGATTGAAAATGGAACAACTCACTTCGTTCAGACAATTTCCATTTTCAATCCAACGCAGTTTTCCCGCTCATTAACTTTTTCTAAAGCTCCC
>DXGZ01000044.1 GCA_019113645.1 Candidatus Mediterraneibacter vanvlietii
CGCGGGTTCGAACCCCGTCTGTCGCTCTTCAAATATTTTGAGCTGGTAGCTGCTAAAATAAGAATCTAAGTTTATTAGGTGATTATTTTAGCAGCTACTTTTTTATACCGAGATCAAAAGAGGTCGGATTAAAAGAAGTTGGAACAAATTTGCGATTCTGCGGACAGACTATGTGAAATGTGAAATATCAGATTTATAACAGGGGGAACTATCAAGTGAAGAAATTAAGTAAAAAGGAAATCCTGGCAGTGGCCAGCATGTTGTTCGGAATGTTTTTCGGAGCAGGGAATCTGATATTTCCCGTGTCAATGGGACAACTGGCGGGAAGCCATATGTGGCAGGCCGCAGCCGGCTTTCTTATTACCGGAGTGGGACTCCCGCTTCTCGGAGTCGCGGCTCTGGGAATCAGCCGAAAGGAAGGCCTGCTGGAGCTGAGCAGTCTGGTAGGAAAGAGGTACGGACTTTTCTTTACTTGTGTTCTGTATCTGACGATCGGTCCTTTTTTTGCCATCCCGCGATGTGCTACGGTATCGTATACTGTAGGCGTGGAAGGAATCGTGCAGGGCGCGTCCCACGGGGCAGGTCTGGCCGTGTTTTCCTTTGTTTTCTTCGCGATTGTTCTGTTCTTTTCTCTGCGCCCGGGGGAGATTATGACGTGGATTGGGAAAGTGCTCAACCCTGTTTTTCTGCTGTGTTTGGGGCTGCTTCTGATCCGCGCTCTTGCTTCACCCGGCGGAGAAATCGGTTCGGTGGCGCCGATGGCAGGGTATGTGGACAGTGCTTTTTTTACGGGGCTTCTGGAAGGATATAATACAATGGATGCTCTGGCAGGTCTGGCTTTCGGGATTGTCGTGGTGGAATCCATAAGAGGACTTGGTGTGAAGGAACCGGGCGAGGTGGCAAAAAGTACAGTGAAGGCAGGTATATTCAGTTCGATTTTGATGGCGGTAATCTATCTTCTTGTAACTGTGATGGGAGCTCAGAGTCGCGGGATTTTTGAAGCGGCGGAAAATGGAGGAACAGCTCTTGCCCGTATTGCGGGATATTATTTTGGCAGTGCCGGAGCGCTGATTCTGGCGGCTACTGTGACAGTGGCGTGTCTGAAGACGGCGGTAGGGCTGATTACAAGCTGCGGGCGTACATTTGTAAAGCTGTTTCCAAACGGGCCTTCCTATCGTTTCTGGGCTGTTGGATTTTCCGTTCTTTCCTTTGGAATCGCGAATCTGGGATTGAACGTAATTCTTGATTATTCTGCTCCAGTACTTATGTTTCTCTATCCGCTCGCGATTTCGCTGATCGCTCTTACATTTCTGTCCGGGCTGTTTGGGGGAGACCAGGCTGTTTTTGCCTGGACAACGGGCTTCACGGCAGCAGGAGCCATTTTCGATTTCCTGCGTGCTCTGCCTGATGCGGTGAAGGACGGCACCTGGATCGGAAGGGCAGCTGATTTCGGATCCGGTCTGCTTCCGTTCTCGGCAATCGGCTTTGGATGGATCTGTCCGGCAGTGATCGGATTTGCCATCGGTATGGCAGTACACTTTGCGAAGCGAAAAAGAGAATCATTTTCATAATGAATATGATTGCAGGATCAGGCAGCGCTATGCTATACTGGGAATACTGAAAGGACCAGAACCGGTCCTGTGAACCATATTATTATAGAAGCTGCGAGATAAAACAGAGGAGAGATGTTTAAATGAATAAGATAAAAATCGGCCTTCTCGGACTGGGAACAGTCGGGACAGGCGTATATAAACTGATCCGGATGCGGTCAGATATCATGGAGAAAACGATCGGCGCGAAGCTGGAAATCAAGAAAATTCTTGTGCATAATAAGAATAAGAAGAGAGAGGGCGTGGATGAGAATCTTCTGACAGATAACTGGAAGGAGATCGTAGAGGACGGGGAGATACAGATCATTGTTGAGGTGATCGGAGGAATCGAACCTGCCAGAACCATGATCCTGGAGGCGCTGCGCGCAGGAAAAAACGTTGTCTCCGCGAACAAGGATCTGATTGCGGAACAGGGAAGGGAGCTCCTCGACACTGCTGTAGAGTATGGAAAAGATCTTCTTTTCGAGGCAGCAGTTGCAGGCGGTATTCCGATCATCCGTCCGCTCAAGCAGTGTCTGGCGGCAAATGAGATTTCAGACATTCTCGGGATTGTAAACGGGACGACAAACTATATCCTGACAAAAATGTTTGAGGAAGGAATGGAGTTTGGGGACGCTCTCCGGCAGGCGCAGGAACTGGGATACGCAGAGGCGGATCCGACTGCTGATGTGGAAGGTCTGGATGCAGGAAGAAAGGCAGCGATTATGGCATCCATCGGCTTCCATTCCAGAGTTGTTTTTTCTGATGTGTATACGGAGGGAATTACAAAAATTACAACGGCGGACATTGCCTACGCAAAGGAGTTTGACAGTGTGATCAAACTGCTCGCCGTGGCGAGAAATACAGAAGACGGAATCGAGGCAGGCGTGTATCCGATGATGCTGCCCAAAGACCATCCACTGTCCTCTGTGCGCGAGTCATTTAACGCCGTGTTCATCCACGGAGACGCGGTGGATGATGCGATGTTCTACGGAAGAGGTGCGGGCGAGATGCCGACTGCCAGCGCAGTAGTGGGCGATATTATCGATGTGGCGCGGGATCTGGCATATGACTGTACCGGCAGGATCAGCTGTACCTGTTACCGGCAGATACCGGTAAAAGATTTCGGCGAGGTTGAAAATAAATTTTTCCTGAGGATGCAGGTGAAAAATCAGCCGGGAGTTCTGGCAAAGATCGCTCAGGTGTTTGGGGAGCATATGGTCAGCATCGCCAGGGTAGTACAGAAGAATGCCGTAGCTGATTCGGCAGAACTCGTGGTGGTAACGGACAGAGTGAAAGAAAAACATATGAAAGAGGCTCTGGAGAAGCTGGGAAAAATGGAGAGTATTTACGAGGTCAGCAGCGTGATTCGTGAATACTGAGCGAAATGCGTGCGGAGCGTGAAAGAATACGGAAGGTGAAAGATACAGCATGGAGAAGCAGAACCAGCCCATTGGTTTTATTGTGAAACAGATTAACAATGTATATGAGAAAGAGTTAAATGAGCGCCTTCGGAAGATCGGGATCACCTCATCACAGTGCGCTGTTCTGGACTATCTTTTCCGTACGAGCAAGGAAGAAGTGAGCCAGAGAGATGTGGAGAAGAATCTGAATTTAAAAAATCCTACGGTGACGGGGATATTGAAACGTCTGGATGAAAAGGGATATATCCTGTGTGTCCCAAATGCGAACGACCGGCGTAAGAAGAATATCTATCTTACGGAAAAGGCTTATGACATCCAGCGGAGAATGGATGCGGATCGGAGAAAACTGGATCGGGAGCTGACCCGGGGGATGACAAAAAGGGAAGAAAACGCGCTCAGGCGAAATCTGGAAAAACTGCTGTATAACATTGCAGATCCGTAGGAGTGCCCCCTTTTTTTCTGAAATGATTTCATTTTATTATATTTCATATATAAAAGTGTAAGGAGAGAACGGATGAGTTACGCAGATAAAGTATTTATTGATATGTGCAGGGACATTATTGATAACGGAACAAGTACGGAAGGAGAGAAAGTACGTCCGGTGTGGGAAGACGGAACTCCGGCGTACACGATCAAAAAATTCGGTGTGGTTAACCGGTATGATCTGTCGAAGGAATTCCCGGCGCTGACACTGCGCCGCACGGCGATCAAGAGCTGTGTGGACGAGATGCTCTGGATCTGGCAGAAGAAGTCCAACAATGTCAATGAACTCAGGAGTCATATCTGGGACAGCTGGGCGGATGAAAATGGATCTATCGGGAAAGCATACGGATACCAGATGGGTGTGAAACATCAGTATAAAGAGGGAATGATGGATCAGACGGACCGGGTGATTTACGATCTGAAGTATAATCCTTACAGCCGGAGAATCATGACGAATCTGTATGTACATCAGGACCTGCATGAGATGAACCTCTATCCGTGCGCGTACAGCATGACGTTCAATGTGACCAAAGAAAAAGACAGTGACGTGCTTACCCTGAACGGAATTCTGAATCAGCGTTCTCAGGATGTGCTGACTGCGAACAACTGGAATGTGTGTCAGTATGCTGTGCTGATTTACATGCTCGCACAGGTGTGCGGTATGAAAGCTGGCGAACTGGTGCACGTGATCGCAGATGCCCATATATATGACAGGCATATTCCGATGATCGAGGAACTGATTGCAAGAGAACCGCTTCCGGCACCGACATTCTGGCTGAATCCGGAAGTAAAAGACTTCTATGATTTTACACCGGATGATGTACGGCTGGATAATTATGAGACACATCCGCAGATGAAAAATATACCGGTGGCTGTATAAAGAAAAGAATTGAATCAGAAAGGCAGATATCATATATGAAAGCAATTTTGGCTGCAGATAAGAACTGGGGAATCGGATATAATAACAGGCTGCTCGTAAGCATTCCGTCGGATATGAAGTTTTTCCGCCAGACAACTACGGGAAAAGTTGTTGTCATGGGGCGAAAGACTCTGGAGAGCTTTCCGAACGGTCTCCCGCTGAAAAACCGGACCAATATCGTCCTTACGGCGAATCCGGATTACGATGTGAAAGACGCGGTGATCGTTCATTCAAAGGACGAGCTGCTGGAGGAATTAAAGAAATATAATGAGGATGACATTTATGTGATCGGCGGCGAGAGCGTCTATCGGATGATGCTTCCCTATTGCGATACTGTCCTGGTAACAAAGATTGACCGGGCGTTTCAGGCGGACACGCATTTCCCGAATCTTGATGAGATGGAAGAGTGGACGCTGACAGAGGAGAGCGAGGAGCAGACCTGCTTTGATCTGGAATTCCGCTTTACAAAATATGAGAGAAAATAGAATGACAGGATGGAAAAAATATGCGGCTCTGTTCGGAATGGCGGCGCTTGTCATGTGCATGGGCGTCAGCCAGACCGGATGCAGCGGGCGTGAAAGGGAAAATACAGAGACAGATGACGGAAAGATCAGTGTTGTGACAACGATCTTTCCGCCTTATGATTTTGTGCGCGAGATTGCCGGAGATCAGGTGGAAGTGAAGATGCTGCTCAAACCGGGGGAAGAGACACATTCTTATGAGCCAACACCCCAGGATATCATCGCGATCCAGGAGAGCGATGTGTTTATTTATACCGGCGGGGAGAATGACGTCTGGGTAGAGGATATCTTGAGTTCCATGCCGGATGATGACCGGATCACTCTGCGGCTTCTGGACTGTGTAGACACGGTGGAGGAAGAACATGTGGAAGGAATGAAGGGCGAGGGCGGTCATGACCACGATGAGGGGGAAGAGGAATCAGTGCATGAGATTGATGAGCACGTATGGACTTCACCTCTTAATGCATCTGCGATCGCCGGGCAGATCGCGGAGGTGATTGCCGCAGCGGATCCGGAAAATGCAGAAATATATGAAGAGAACTGCGGCAGATATCAGAAGGAACTTCTGGATCTGGATGCAGAGTTCCGGAATGTGGTAAATGATTCTGAACGGAAACTTATGATCTTCGGCGACCGTTTTCCGTTCCGGTATTTTGTGGATGAGTACGGGCTGAATTACTATGCGGCTTTCCCGGGATGTGCGGGGGATACGGAACCAAGCGCCGCGACAATGGCGTTTCTGATTGAAAAGGTAAAAGAAGAAGGAGTCCCTGCTGTTCTGAAAATGGAACTGAGCAATGACGATATCGCGAATGCGATCGCGGAGGCAACGGGAACAGAGGTGAGGGTGTTCTACAGCTGCCACAATCTTTCCGCGGAGGATTTTGAGAACGGAGAGACATACCTGACAATGATGCGGAAAAATGTAGAAACTCTGAAGGAGGTTTTAAACTGATGGCCCTGATAAAATGTGAAAATGTATCTATCGGATACGAGGGACAGACAGTGGTAAAAGATCTGAATTTTACAATCGAACATGGCGACTATCTCTGCATTGTCGGGGAAAACGGTTCTGGGAAAAGTACTCTGGTGAAAAGTCTTCTCGGACTGAAATCTGTTGAAAGGGGAAAGATTATCTATGGAGATGGGCTGAAGCAGACCCAGATCGGCTATCTGCCCCAGCAGACGGATGTGCAGAAAGATTTTCCGGCCAGTGTAGGGGAGGTCGTCCTGTCAGGCAGGCTGAACAGCCGCGGGATGCGTCCGTTTTATACGGGGGCAGACCGGAAAGAAGCTGCGGAGAAGATGGAGATGCTGGGAATCCAGGACCTGGCGAAACAGTGTTTCCGGGATCTGTCCGGGGGACAGAAGCAGAGAGTTCTCCTTGCGAGAGCGCTGTGCGCCACGAAGAGCATGCTTCTTCTTGATGAGCCTGTGACCGGGCTTGATCCGATCGTGACGGCAGAGTTTTATCAGCTGATCCGGAGAATTAACCGGGAGTCGAAGATCGCGGTGGTGATGGTATCCCACGATATCGAGAGCGCGGTGGAGGATGCAAGTCACATTCTCCATCTGCAGGAGTCCATGCTTTTCTTCGGAACAGCAGAAGATTACAGGAGAAGTTCTGTGGGCAGAAAATTCCTGGGAGGTGGCGCAGATGTTTGAGACAATCATTGAGATGTTTTCCTATCCGTTTATGGTGCGGGCATTTACCGTCGGTTCCCTGGTGGCGCTCTGTTCCGCTCTGCTTGGAGTCAGCCTTGTGCTGAAGCGTTACTCCATGATCGGAGACGGGCTCTCTCATGTGGGATTCGGCGCCCTTGCCGTGGCTGCTGCTGCGAATGTGGCTCCGCTTGCCGTAGCGATTCCGGTGGTGATTCTGGCAGCAGTACTGCTTCTGAGGATCAGGGGAAACAGCCGGATCAAGGGGGATGCGGCGATTGCCCTGATCTCCACCAGTTCCCTGGCAGTGGGCGTGATGGTGATATCCATGACAACAGGAATGAATACAGACGTATATAACTATATGTTCGGGAGTATACTGGCAATGAGCGAAGAAGACGTGCGGCTGAGCGTTGTGCTGGCAGCGCTGGTGCTGATCCTGTTTGTCTTCTTTTACAATAAAATATTCGCAATTACATTTGATGAGACATTTGCCCAGGCGACAGGCGTGAAGGCAGATCTGTACAACACACTGATTGCCGTGCTCACAGCGGTTACGATCGTGCTGGGAATGCGTATGATGGGAGCGCTTTTGATTTCCAGTCTGATTATCTTTCCGGCACTGACTTCCATGCGGGTGTGCCGCACATTTAAAAGTGTGGTGATCAATTCCGCAGTGATCGCAGTGGTGTGCCTTGTGATTGGCATATCCGTATCATATGTGTGGGCCACTCCGGCGGGAGCAAGTGTTGTGATGGCAAATATCGCTGCGCTTCTGATCTATACGCTGATCGGCCTTTTGAGAAACTGCGGCGCGGGACGGTAACAGGATACGATCAAGAGACAGAGGACTGTCTGGCAACAGGGGGGACAGATATGTGGGAAATATTAGCGGCAGCTGCCATGGTATGTTTCGGCACTTATTATTTTCTGAATAAGAAGAAACACAGGAGAATTGCGCTGGCATGCAAGGCGTTCGCCACCGCTATGCCGGGGCTCCTTTTGATCCGGTATGCCTTGAGAACCGGACTGATCCGATTCGGCACAGTGTCTTCCGGCAGTGCCGGAGCGGCCGGGTGTCAGGAGCTGTCCGGAATATCTGCAGCCGCCTTCTGGTTTACACTGGCTGCAATTGTGTTCTACATGGCTGCTGATGTGCTGCTTGAATGCAGGTTTGTGCTTGGCGCGGTTTCCTTTGCAGCGGGGCATATTCTGATGTCAGCCGGGATTCTTCTTGGTACGGCAGATGCAGGGAGCTTTGTGGAGGCCGGCAGGGTGCGCTTTCTGTGCTTTGCCCTGATTCTGTTCTGCGTTTATGCGGGGGCGGCCTGCTTCATACTGAGGAGTTTCATACCCCATCTGAGAGCGAAAAAACTGTTCCTCCCGGCAGCGGCATATATTGTTGTATTAAGTATGATGGCTGCCTGCGCAGGAGCAGCGGGACTTCTGAGAGGAGGAGTCTCCGGAGCAGCTCTCGCACTGGGCGGGATCAGCTTTGTCGTGTCAGATGTCCTGCTGGGACAGAATCGCCTCGGGAGGAGAAGAAGCCTCGTGAAAGGCGCGGCGGTGCTGGTTCTGTATTATCTTGCGGTGTACCTGCTGGTGATCAGCTATTTAGTTGATTAGGTTCGCTGACTTTTTGAGACGATATTTCCGAAAACAGGGGTGGCCTTCCAAAACATATTCTGCAAGGGTGGAGACTGTGTTCGGCTTCCGCTCCAGAAGCTAAGAGAAACTAAGGAGTTCCGGGGACGGACTAAAAACAGGGACAGACGGTGAGCAACTCGCATTCGCTCAGACAATCTCACCGTCTGCCCCAACGTCCCTCCCCGGACCTCCAAGTTTCACTAAGCGTCCTCCGAAGTCAGCCGTCCACACTCTCACCCTTGCAGAAAGGTTTTCGAAATGGGGCCTGTTTTCTGCTTTATCGGCTGGGAAAGTCATCGAATAATCAGCTGAATGAAAAGCAAGGCGCGGCCGGAAAGCCTTACTATATGTAAGTCCTTCAAGCCGCGCCTTTCCGCGGTTTCTCAGCCTGTTTTGCTTCACTGAGCTTCCGACGGGAAGTACGAAGGAAGCGAAGCAGACGGTTTGGATAGCCTTTCTGAGAGCGGGGAGAT
The DNA here is from genome assembly GCA_019113645.1 of Candidatus Mediterraneibacter vanvlietii. Classification (GTDB taxonomy): domain Bacteria; phylum Bacillota; class Clostridia; order Lachnospirales; family Lachnospiraceae; genus Mediterraneibacter; species Mediterraneibacter vanvlietii. Next base: position 8,719 of record DXGZ01000044.1, read on the forward strand.
GTGGGCCGTGTGACTTTGGAGGAATCCGATGGAACTTCTTAGGGGGTGGAAAAATGTTGTTAAGGGGTCTGAGGGGATTGTCTGAGCGAATGCGAGTTGCCCCTCAGCCCCCTTTGTCTTTAAACATTTTTCCAGCCCTTTAGAAGTTCCCGGATTCTGGAACGGAACACGGAACGCATCTCCCCGCTCTCAGAATACGTTTTTTTAGCTGTCTGTTATCGTTTCCTGCCCTTTTTCTGATGGGATCTCCTAGTGAACTAAATAGCTGAACGGTTATATGTTTTTCAGTTTCTTCCTAAAAAAATATGCTATAATAAATATTAATATTATGAAGATCCGGAGGAATAAGGAGAATAAGAAAATGGCAAACCAGACAAAAGGCTTCTGTAAATACTGTGGAAAAGAATATACGAAGGGCGGGATGCTTCGTCATCTGCCGGCCTGCAAGGCGAGAAAAGCGGTTCTTGAATCAGAAAACGGAAAAACAAAAAGCGGATATTTTCAGATCGTTCTTATGGGAAGGTATACAAAAGCATACTGGTTAATCATCGAGATCAGCGAGAACGCTACGTTGAGGGAACTCGACCAGTTTATCCGGGATATCTGGGTGGAATGCTGCGGGCATCTGAGCTCTTTCGATATAGACGGAGCCCTGTATGATGTAATGCCTTCAGAAGATTCATTCTGGGGACCGCCGGCAAAAAGTATGGATCATAAGTTGAAAGATGTGTTAACGCCTGGGCAGACAATATCTTATGAATATGATTTCGGTTCAACGACAGAACTGGTTCTGACGGTACACAGCTATCGTGTCGGCGGACGGAGAAAAGAGAAGATTACAATCTTATCCCGCAATAATCCGCTCCAGATCGTATGCAGTCAGTGCGGGAAAAATGAAGCAAAATGGATCGATCCGCAAAAGTATTATGATGAAGCCCCCTTCTGGTGTGAAGAGTGCTTAAAAAAATATGAAGAAATAGAAGAGGTCGATGATGAATACGAAGACTGGGATGTGGAAATTCCGGAATTCTGTCTCCCGGTGTGTAACTCACCGAGGATGGGAGTGTGCGGATATGAAGGAAGCCCCAAATATCCGGATCAGTTCCAGCCGGATGTGCAGCAGTCAAAATAGTAACGGATTTATCATTGCAACAGTTCAGCCGCCTGTTGTCAGAAGACAGTTTACGGATGGCGCGGGATGAACTGTTACAACAGGAGGAGTGTGACAGCAGGTGAAAAAAACGTTTAATACAGACGGATACTGCGATCCGGAGCTGAACTATATGGTAGATCTGTCCAGCAGGCTTGCAGACATTAAAGCAATGGTCGATGCGGAAAAATATTTTACCATCAACAGAGCAAGACAATATGGAAAAACTACGATACTGACGGCTTTGGCTGATTATCTGAAGGCAGAGTATTCGGTCATCAGCCTGGACTTTCAGATGATCAGTTACGCTGATTTTGAATCCGAACAGAGTTTTGTCGCTGCTTTTTCAAGAGAGCTGCTCGATTGTGCGGGGAAAATGCCTGCCAGTGTGGAATCAAAACTAAAATTATATTCAACGGGAAAGGTGCATGAGGCGACGCTGTCCGTGCTGTTTAAAACTCTTGCCGAGCTGTGTGCTAAGTCTGAAAAGAAAATAGTTTTAATCATTGATGAGATTGACACGGCCTCAAACAATCAGGTCTTTATAGATTTCCTTGCTCAGCTTAGAGCATATTACCTGAAAAGAAGAAGAATGCACACGTTTCAGTCAGTGATCCTCGCGGGAGTATATGATGTCCGCAATATCAGAAGACGAATTCGTCCGGACGAGGAGCACAAACAGAACAGCCCATGGAATATTGCCGCTGATTTTGATGTGAATATGAGCTTTTCGGGAGAGGATATTGCCGGGATGCTGGAACAGTATGAACGGGATTATCATACAGGGATGGATATTAGAAAAATTTCCGGTATGTTATATGACTATACTTCCGGATATCCGTTTCTTGTTTCCCGTCTTTGCAAACTTATGGATGAGAAAATATCGGGAACAAAAATGTTCCCCAACCGTGAGGCAACCTGGTCTCAGGAGGGGGTGACGGAAGCGGTTAAAAGGCTGCTTTCGGAAAAGAATACATTATTTGAATCGCTGATCGGAAAGCTGTATGATTATCCGGAACTCAGAGAAATGATTTATCTGCTTTTGTTTCAGGGGCAGACAATAGCGTATAATGCAGATGATCAGTCAATTGATATGCTGCGTATGTTCGGGTTTATCAGAATTGAGAATGCTTCGGTACAGATTGCAAACAGAATTTTTGAGACTCGTTTATATAATTATTTTCTTACTCTTCCGGAAGTTCAGAATGGGGATATGTACAAACTGGCTCTTCGCAGCAAGAATCAGTTTATTCATGATGGAAAACTAAATATGAGGCTTCTTCTCGAGAAATTTGTAGTTCATTTTGATGATGTTTACGGGGACCGGGACGAAAGATTTGTTGAAGAGGACGGGCGCCGCTACTTTATGCTTTATTTGAAGCCGATTATTAATGGAGTAGGAAACTACTATGTAGAGGCGCGCACGAGGAATCAGGAACGTACGGATCTGATTATTGATTACCTTGGTGCACAGTATATTGTTGAAATGAAAGTATGGCGCGGAAAGGCTTATAATGAGCGTGGACAGGAGCAGCTGAAAGATTATCTGGAGTATTATCATCTGCAAAAAGGATATATGCTCAGCTTTAATTTTAATAAGAAAAAAGAGATTGGGGTAAAAGAAATTCAAATCGGAGATAAAATTTTAGTCGAGGCGGTCGTATAGAATTCGTTAAGGAGAGTTATATGAGCAGAATACTGATCATAGAAGATGATGAAGATCTTCAGGAAGGGCTTTCTTTTTCACTTAAAATGGATGGCTATGAAGCGGAGTGCGCGGGAACAAAACGGGAGGCAACGGTGCTTCTGAAGAAAAGCAGGTATGACCTTGTCTTACTGGACTGTAATCTCCCGGACGGCAGCGGATATGATCTGTGCAGGTCGATCAGCGAGTACGGGGAGATCCCGGTATTCATGCTGACTGCGCGGAATACGGAGATGGACGAGGTGAAGGCGCTGGAACTTGGAGCAGCGGACTTTATGTCCAAACCGTTCTCCCTTGCTGTTCTGAAAGTGCGGATACGGAAGATTCTTCAGAAAGCAGAGCAGGGCAGCAGGCTTGTCTCCTGCGGGATCGTCATCGATAAGGACGGCTGCAGGGTAAGCAGAGATGGAGAAGAGATCCTCCTGAGCCGGAATGAATATCAGCTTCTTCTGTATCTTGTGGAGAACCGGAACCGGGTTCTCTCCAAAGAGCAGATCCTGGAACATGTGTGGGACAGCCAGGGGAAATTTGTAGATGAGAATACGCTTTCCGTAAATATTCGCAGACTCCGGACGAAACTGGAAGAGGACCCGAAACATCCGGAGAGAATACGGACTGTCCACGGGATCGGTTATATCTGGAAGGAGGGGGATGAATGATGTCAGGACTTACGGCTGTCCTGGCAGTACTCCTTGCTGCCGCGGCAGGCGGATGCGTGTACGGATGGCGGCGGAACCGGAAGATGTACCGGGTGATTGACCGGATGCTGGATGAGATTCTGGACGGAGAAGAGATCTCACAGTCTGATATAAAGGAAGGAGAGATATCAGCGCTCTCATCCAAGGCGAAGCGCATTCAGGAGAAAGTGGACGGGGGAATCCTCCGTGCGGAGGAGGAAAAGGAGCAGGTGAAAAGCCTGATTTCCAACATGTCCCATCAGCTGAAGACTCCCCTTGCAGGACTGATGATGTACCGGGAGATGCTGGAAGATGAAAACCTGGATGACAGGACAAGAAAGAAATTCCTGCATAAGATGAAGCAGCAGTCAGAGAAGATCGACTGGATCCTGCAGTCCCTGTTCAAGATGGTGAATCTGGAGCAGGGCGCTGTTGTGTTTGAGGCAGAACCGCTGTCAATCAGGGATACGATTCTTGATGCGGTTTCGGCAGTGCTGGATAAAGCGGACAAAAAGGCGATCCGGATTACCACAGAGCCGTTTGTGGATCGGACTCTCTGGCATAACAGGAAGTGGACGGCAGAGGTGCTTGTCAATCTTCTGGAAAACGCGGTGAAATATACAGAAAACGGCGGACGGATCACGATTGCAGTCAGGCCGATGGAACTGTATACGGAGATTTTGGTTCGGGATAACGGAATTGGGATCCGGGAGGAGGAACTGACAGAGATCTTCAAGCGTTTTTACCGGAGCAAGGATGTGGAGAATCTGGAAGGATCCGGGATCGGGCTCTATCTGTCCCGGCTGATTCTGGAGCACGAGAAGGGGTATATGACTGTGGCGTCTGAGCGCGGAAAGGGAAGCACGTTTTCCGTTTTCTTACAAAACTGTCAGAACCTGATATGAAAACTGTCAGGACGGTGAAAGAACTGTCTGCTATTCTTTTTATAGATCAGAAAACACAGCCATGCGGCGGGGAGGCGCTCCCCGGGACAAAACGGGAATCCTTCGTATGCCTGCATGACTGTGCGGAAAGGGGATTTACAGATGGAAATACTTAAGGTGAGACAGATCCACAAGATCTATGGAGAGAAGGAGAATAAGGTTCATGCGCTGAAAGATGTATCTTTCACGGTCAGACAGGGAGAATTTATTGCCATTGTCGGCACCTCGGGATCAGGAAAGAGCACGCTCTTAAATCTTATCGGCGGGCTGGACACGCCCACGCAGGGACAGATTATCATACGGGGACATGATATCGTGGCGCTGAACAGGAAGGAACTGACTGTTTTTCGGCGGAGGAACATCGGGTTTGTATTCCAGAATTACAGTCTGATGCCGGTTCTGAACGTGTATGACAACGTGGCTCTTCCGGTTACATTTGACAGGGGAAAACATGTGGATCATGAATACATCAGGGAACTTTTAAAAGAACTGGGGCTTTGGGAGAAGAGGAAGCGTTATCCCAATGAACTCTCCGGCGGACAGCAGCAGAGGACGGCCCTTGCCAGGGCACTGGCGAACAAACCTGCCCTGATTCTCGCCGATGAGCCCACCGGCAACCTTGATTCTGCGACTACGGTGGAGGTCATGGGACTGTTAAAGGAGAGCAGCAGGAAATACAGCCAGACCATCCTGATGGTGACGCACAACGAAGCACTGGCTCAGGCTTGCGACAGGATCATACGGATCGAGGATGGAATGCTCTACGAACGAAGCAGCAGATTCACTGGGGAAAACACTGCGGAAGGCGGTGACCGGTTATGAGAAATCTTCTGAGACTTTCTTTTGCCTACCTGAGATATTATAAGAAACAGACAGCTGCATTATTTGTCGGAATCCTGTTATCTGCGGCGCTGCTGACAGGAGTAGGTTCTCTTTTTATGAGCGGGAAGGAAGCTGCGAAGGAGAACGCGAGGACAGAATACGGGGACTGGCATTATGAGACGAGATGCGATGTCCCGTGGTTTGAGGCGTTTCAGGAAGATGTGCAGAAAAGAGCAAGCGATAAGGAGAATCAGGGGGATCTGGGACAAACTGGGAATCAGGTGAATCTTAATGGAGAAGGATTCATTCTGGAAAAGTACGGAGTTGAAACGGTGAAAAAGGCAATTACAGAGCCTTTTGACATCCAGTATGTGACCGGTGATGACGCTTATCTTGAGATGATGGACCGGGAGCTGCTGGAAGGGAAGATGCCGGAGACGGTCAACGAGATGGCAGCGGATGCGCAGACGCTTCGGAATCTGGGCGTCCGTCCGGAACCGGGCGCTGAGATAGAACTGGACGGCGAGATATTTGTTCTGTCCGGAATTCTGACAGAGATGCCGGAGAAGCTGGGAGAACTGCTTGGAGGCTCCATGCAGGTTTTCGTGAGCCCGGATCTGAATTACGGGATGAACGGAAGTTTTGTGTATCTGAAGTTTGAGGAGTACTCTCCGACATATGATCAGATCAAAGCATTTACAGATCAGTATGGTATCGATGGAAGCACGGTTGCCCGGAACAACGGACTTGCCGGATATGTGGGCGCAGACGCGGAAGCGCTGACTCCTTCGGAAATCTTGCAGGCGCTGAAAGATCCTGTGATGGGGCTTCCTTATGTGTGGGGGAATCTGAATGAAAATGAGGTCCTGACAGAGACCGCGGTGCTGATCGCGCTGGGCTTCTTCGCTGTGTTTATCATTTACAGCATTTTCCAGGTGTCTGTGTTAAAGCGGCTGTCCCAGTACAGTGTAATGCAGACGCTGGGGATGACGGACGGGGGAACGGTCGGCGTGCTCCTTATGGAGCTGCTGATGATTTTCTACGGCGGCTACGCGGCAGGATGTGTGCTGGGCAACGGGATTGCCGCGCTGATTTACGGAAGAGTGGGAAGGATTTTTATTACGCGGAATGTATCGGTACACAGTGGCGTCAGCACAGAGGAGACTGCGTCGGTACTGTCAGTATCGGATCTGCCGGATGCAGGGGCGTTTCATATTGATTGGAGGATGATCGCGGGAGGCGCTGTTTTCCTCATCCTCTTTCTTGTGGTAATCAGCCTGATTCTTGTAAGGAAGATGCGCTCCCTCACCCTGCGCCAGATGATCAGCAGAGATACGGAAAAGGGAAGGAAAAACAGGAAGATCTACAGTCTGAAGCACGAGAATCTGACCGGGATCCTGACGAAACGGTTTATGTTTTCAAGGAAAGGCACTTTCATTGGGATTCTGCTCTCTCTGTCTATCGGAAGCGTGCTTTTTCTTGGAACAGCATATGTGACGGAGAATACAAGGATCAACAACGAGCTTACTTTTGCAGCGGATGATGGACTGGGATCGGATATCCAGGTGTATGAGGAGTCGGACAGCCTGTCCGATACCATTCCGGTGCAGACAGTGGAACAGATGAAGCAGATAAAAGGGCTGGAAAGTGTTCTGCCGGTCCGGTACATGCTGGGGGAGATCCCGCTGGATGATGGAACTTTTCTCTGGAAACCATTTTATGCTGAGGTGGCGGAGGAAGAGGGATTTGATCCGGATCCGGTGATTATGGAGAAATATAATGGAATGATTGTACAGACAGGAGAGGATGACTACAGGCTTAAGGTCAATATATACGGCTATGATGACGAGATGCTGGAAAGCCTCAATGATTATCTCCTGGAGGGAGAGATCGATCCTGACCGGATGCGCGAAGAGAATACAGTGATTATAAAAACGCTGATGGACGGACAGGGAAATTATGACGGCATCACACTGGGAGTCGGAGATACCCTGGAGATCCGAACACCCCGTGACCCGGAGCCGGAAGCGGACGTGCTGAGGTTCCTGGGAGAAGAGAATGACTACAGGACAAACGATCTTAAGATCGCGGCGATGGCGAGCCGTCCTCTTGGAAAGGTGGAGAATTATATCGGAGATGATGGTCAGAGAGCTGTAGATATTATTATGACAAATGAGCAGATGGAGCAGAACTTCGGAGTCACGGGATATCAGACCGTCAGCATTTCACTGGAGGAGGGAGCGGATGCTGCGGCGGCAGCGGATGAACTCAGGACAATGGTATCCGGGATCAGCCGGTGTGCGGTCAGGGACTATACCGGTCAGATCGAGGCCCAGAATCTGTACCTGAACCAGCAGATCATGTTCTTCTATGGAATCGCGGCGGTGCTTCTGGGAATCAGCCTTCTGCATATCATGAACAGTATGCAGTACCTGGTGGCTGAGAGAAGATATGAGTTTTCCATCCTGCGGGCAATGGGAATCACGGATTCCGGCTTTCTGAAGATGCTCTTAAAAGAAGGATTAAGATATGGAATCTGTGCCTGCGGGGCGACTGTGATCGTCTACTGGATCGTTCAGAAAGTACTGTACTACTTTATGACGAAAGTGTACCTGTACCTTCATCCGCAAGGGATGATTTCATCCGGTTACCTGATCGCGGTGGCAGCGCTGGATCTGATCCTCTGCGCGGGGGCCATGGTGCTGGCGGGGAGGAAAATATTGAGGGACAGCTATTTAGTTGATTAGGTTCGCTGACTTTTTGAGGCGATATTTCCGAAAACAGGAGAGCATTCTAAAACGTATTCTGCGAAGCCGGAGGGTATGTTCAGGGCTCCGCTCCAGGGCCTAAGTGAATCTAAGAAGTTCCGGGCATGGACTAAATGCAAGGACAGCCGGCGAGCAACTCGCTTCGCTCAGACAATCTCGCCGTCTGCCCTAACGTCCATGCCCGGAACTTCAAGATTCACTAAAACCCTTCCGAAGTCACCCTGCCCACACCCTCCGGCTCCGCAGAAAGGTTCTCGAAATGGGGCCTGTTTTCTGCTTTATCGACAGGGGAAGTCATCGAATAATCAACTGAAGAAAAGCAAGGCGCGGTCGGAAAGCTTTACAAATGGTAAAACTTCCAAGCCGCGCCGTTTCGCGTTTTTATCAGTCTATTTTGCTTCACTGAGCTTCCAGCGTGAAGCATGCAGGAAGCGAAGCGGACAGACTGGATAAACTTTCTGAGAGCGGAGAGGTGTGGGCCGTGTGACTTTGGAGGAATCCGCTGGAACTTCTTAAGAGGGTGGAAAAATGTTGTTAAACGGTGCGAGGGGATTGTCTGAGCCGCAGGCGAGTTGCCCCGAGTGCCGTTTTGCATTTAAACATTTTTTCAGCCCTTTAGAAGTTCCCGGATTCTGGAACGGAGCGCGGAACATACCTCTCCACTCTCAGAATACGCTTCTTCAAATTTTACGCTCGATTCCGGACACTTTACTGAAACCTCTTAGTGAACAAAATAGCGGAATGACTATCCTTGAATCTCCAGCAGCTTCGCCTTGAGTTCTTGCTCCATGCTCCGCAGGCCTTCCTCTGCTTCCTGGCGCTTCTGCCTGCCCTCTCGCTGTATGTTCATCACTTCGTCCAGAGTGGAGATCAGCGATTCGTTGGTTGCCTTGAGTGTCTCCATATCCACGATACCGCGCTCAGACTCTTTTGCAGTCTCGATCGTCGCCATCTTAAGCTTCTCTGCATTCTTCTTCAACAGTTCATTCGTCATATCCGTTACTTCCCGCTGCGCTGCCGCTGCCTGAGCGGAATGTTCTACTCCAAGAGCGAGAACCATCTGGCTCTTCCAGAGCGGAATCGTATTAACAATTGTGGACTGAATCTTCTCCACCATCAGCGTATCATTGTTCTGCACAAGCCGGATCTGAGGCGCGGTCTGAATCGAGATCATCCGGGTCAGTTCCAGATCATGAATTTTCTTCTCAAAACGGCTGCACAGGGAATCCAGATCCTTTGCTGCCTGGGCGTCTTCCGGGAGACCGGAGAGTTTTGCCTTGTTTAAGAGTTCCTGAAGCTGTGTGCTCCTGACTTCTGCGAGCTTCTTCTTGCCCGCAAGAATATACATGGAAAGTTCCTTGAAGTAAGTCAGATTCAGCTCATACATTTTATCCAGAAGAGCGCTGTCTTTCATCAGCTGCACCTGATGCTTCTCAAGAACTTTTACGATCTCGTTTACATTGGTCTCGGCTTTGGCATATTTCGCCTTCATTGTTTCAATCTTGTTGGAAGCTTTCTTAAAGATCCCGAAAAATCCGCCTTTCTCCTCTTCCTCATCAAATGTCTTCAGTTCCTTCACAACACCAGAGAGAAGCTCTCCCACCTCGCCCAGATCCTTGGAACGTACGTTTTCCAGTGCTGACTCGGAGAAATCAGCCATCTTCTTCTGTGTTCCGGCTCCATACTGAAGCACCATCGCAGAGTTCGTCAGATCGATCTGCTGCGCAAACGCATCGACGGTCCTTCTCTCCTCCTCTGTCAATATGCTGTCATCAAGGGCCGGTTCTTCCTGCACAACCGGCGTTTTCTTCTCCTCCTGCGTCTGGAACGGATCCAGTGTCAGGGTCGGCGCTGTACTCATGTCCTGAAATTCATTGCTCATCTGATTTTCCTCCATCATTTTATAGCTGTAGTTTTATAGGTACGGTTCCTTATCTCAAATGTATTTCTTTACAAGTATGATCTCTCATTCTTACACTACTTTTTCCCTGTTTTCAGACCGTCATCCGTAAGCCCTTCCTGTGCCAGCATTGTCTGCAGGACCGAGATATCTGACGACAGATCCCATGCTGTATCCTGGAACAGATCATCCAGCAGTTTCTCAAAAGCAGTATTCAGCGTATCCAGCGTTTTCTCTATCTCCTGTTTGGAGGAAATGATATTCTCTCCCTGCACGGGCTGGGAATCCAGTTCCTCGTAGGCTTCCAGGAGCTTGATTGTTGTAGGAAGATAATACTCCATCAGCTTCCGGATATCGCTGACCGACTCCGGATTCTGCTCCACACGGTCAAAAATCCGGTCCACCAGCATCTCCATACGGGAAATCTTTGCCGAGATCTCCTCGCCCGGGATGGCGTCATTTGCCTCCCTGATCTTTTTCACATACTCATCTCCCGCCTGCACGATCTTCTGCACTTCGGGAGAGAGTTTTGAAAACTCCTGCGCCTGGCGTTCTGCAGCCGCTTCCTTCTCTTCTTTCTCTCTGCGCATACGCTCCATCAGTCCGGTATACTGATGATAAGCCTCCTCACTCACCATCAGGCAGGTCTCTTTCTCGTCCAGATGCCCCTGCCGGAACCATCCTCTAGAAATCATTTTTCTTAAATCCTTTGCTACCGCTTTCACAGATTTTCCCGTCTTCTGCGCAAGCTCTTTGATATCACAGTACTCTCTGTCTGCCAGAACCTTCACATATTTTCTGAATCGCCCTACCGAGCTCACCATACTTGTCCCAGCCCATGCCATTGCTGCCAGAACAAGTGTACCCACACCGAAAATTCCGACTGCCACCTGCAGGATCAGATCCCATCCGGCAGCTACTGCTCCCAGGCAGAGCAAAAGCACAAAGACCAGCGAGGCGATTCCGAACACATACCCGGTAACCGCAAGGAAAATTCCTCCAATCTTCGTGGATGTTGCTTTCATATATAACTGCTCCTGACGGCGTTTCGCAGCACCGGCTCCTTGCGGCATGCCCACATTCTGCTCCGGCGCCGGTCCATTTCCGTAGTTTCCATATCCGGTGTTTCCTCTGCCCGCAGTATTCTTGTCCACCGGCTCCCGGTACCAGCCTCCGTTTTTCAACCCTCTTGAAACATTGTCCATAGCCTGCCCGATGGTATCAGATACCGTCTGGTTCAGCCGGCTGAAATCCCTTGAATCCACTGCGTCCTGAATCGTCCTGCGTATCTCGTCGCCAAACCTTTCCCAGTCATTATTATACATGGAAATAATTCCTCCTTAAGCTCTTGACCCAAAAAATCTTTTATATGATAATCAGTTTAGTCGCAACCCATAGAAAAGTCAAGAATACCCGACACCTTTCACCTGAGCAACAGCCCGACACATTTCACCTGAGTAAAGGCGTCAACTCTATGAGGAAAACGCAGATACAGCAGTCACTATTAATAAGGAGCAGAACATGAAATCAGATATTGAAAATAATATACTATATGAAGACCCACAGATTATCGTCTGCCACAAGCCCGCCGGGATCCCGGTTCAGAGCAGCCGCATCGGCGTTCCGGACATGGTAAGCCTTCTGAAAAACCACCTGGCAGCAAGTCAGCGCAGCTCAGCTTCCAGCCGTAACCCTGCCGCCAGCCGCAGCTCTTCTGCAAGCCCCAATCCTTCTTCCGGCGCGCCCTATCTTGGCGTCATCCACCGGCTGGACCAGCCTGTGGAAGGGCTTATCGTCTTCGCCAAAACCCCTGCCGCGGCGAAGGAACTGTCAAGACAGCTCACCTCATCCGGATTCGGCAAATATTACTTTGCTATTGTCGAAGGGAAACCGGAAAAGGATTCGGATACATTGGAAGACTACCTCGTAAAAGACGGGCGTACCAATTCCTCCCGCGTGTGCGCAAAGGGAACTGCCGGGGCAAAGCTGGCAAGACTCAGCTACCGGGTGCTCGATTCCCGGAACGGACGCAGTCTTCTGGAGATCCACCTCGATACCGGACGCCACCATCAGATCCGCGTGCAGATGGCTCATCTGGGATGTTCTCTGATCGGAGACCGCAAATACGGACAGAAAGAAAGCACAGAACCGCTCCGGCTCTGTGCCTGTAAACTGGAGTTCCGTCATCCGAAAGACGGGCGGGAAATGTGTTTTGAACTTCCAATAGAAGAACGTCCCTCTCTTCTCTGAAAATCCTTTTTCTGAGAATCTTTCTTCCAAGCGTCTTCCTTCCGAACCGTTCTCTTTTCCGAACATCTTTCTTCTAAAAACGGGGTGTGCCGTTTCCGGCACACCCCGCCACATTTTCCTGTTCCTTTTTCACCAGTTACATTTCATCAATAACTGCCGGTTCTTCCTCCTCCAGCGACTCTTCATATTTATTAAGAATCGTTGTCTGGATTCTTTCTCTTGTCCCGGAATTGATCGGATGAGCTATATCCCGATATTCACCATCCAGGGCCTTTTTGCTCGGCATTGCAATAAATAAACCTTTCTCCCCCTCTATCACCTTAATGTCATGAACGACAAATTCATCGTCAATGGTAATAGATACAACGGCTTTTAATTTCCCCTCTTTCGCAACTTTGCGAACACGTACATCTGTGATCTGCATTTTCAGGTCTCCTTTCTCTGTTGCATTATACGCGGGGCCCGTTATCTAAGTCAGTATACATCAAGTGTCAAATCATTTACGGCCCTGCATCCTATATTTTTCGGAAGTTATCTTCCATATGACATACAGGGTCATAATGCATAACGTTCATTCTTTTCAACTACAACTTTTACGCCGTTTTCACCGACATGCCGCGTATTTGCTCTGATCGTATCGCGGCTTTCCACTATACAGTTTTCAATATATGTGTTATCTCCAAGATATACATCATTCAGAATAATGGAATTCTTTATCACACAGTTATTTCCAACAAATACCTTTTTGAAGATAACTGAATTCTCCACTGTTCCGTTTATGATGCTTCCACTTCCCACGAGACTGTTTTTCACAACCGCGCCCGGATTATATTTTGCAGGCGGCTGATCGCTCACTTTTGAGTAGACGCTCGGCAGTTCCCTGAAGAAATAGTTCCTCACTTCCGGTTTCAGGAAATCCATATTCGTCTGATAATAAGCGTCAACTGTGGAGATGTTGCTCCAGTAACTGTTGATTTTGTATCCGTAGATTTTCTTAAGGTTCTTATAACGGATCAGTATATCTGTCACAAAATCATGCCGCTCTTCTTCCGCGCAGTGCTCGATGAGATCTATGAGCTGTCTCCTCCGGATCACATAGATTCCGGTGGAAATCGTCTGGGAATGTGCCACCATGGGCTTTTCCTCAAACTCTTCGATCCTGCTGGATTCATTCATCCTGATCGTACCGAACCTGGTTGCGTCCTCATCCGGTCCCAGTTCCTTGCAAACCACCGTAATATCCGCTTTCTTCGCGATATGATACTCAAGCACTTTATTGTAATCCAGCTTGTACACCGCATCTCCGGATGTGATGATAACGTACGGCTCATGACATTTTCTCAGGAAATCAAGATTCTGATAAATGGCGTCCGCCGTACCTCTGTACCAGTATCCGTTATCCGCCGTAATCGTCGGGGTGAAGACGTAAAGCCCTCCCTGCTTTCTTCCGAAATCCCACCACTTGGATGAGTTCAGATGCTCATTCAGCGATCTTGCATTATACTGTGTAAGCACTGCGACTTTCTGAATATGAGAATTCGTCATATTGCTGAGCGCGAAATCAATTGCCCTGTAACTTCCGGCAATCGGCATTGCCGCCGCCGCACGTTTGGCTGTCAGCTCATGCATCTTTCTGCTGTTGCCGCCTGCCAGGATTATTCCTACTGCCCTCATACTCTGTCACCTGCCTTTATCAATGTTTCGCCGCTTTCCAGCACGCCCTCGCTGTAATCTTCTATGGTTGTCACGCCGCTGATGGCGGTGTTCTTCCCGATCTGCACGCCTGCCGGAATCACAGAGTTTTCGCCGATCGTCGCCAGCCCGCCGCTGTAGATGTTCGGCTTCGTCTTATTCGGCACTTCGCTTCCAATGCCGATCACAACATTGTCTCCCACAACCGTGTCCTCAGCTATGATCGCCTTATCGATCACGCAGTTCTCACCGATCGTGACTCCCTGCATAATGATCGAATCTCTTACGACACTGCCTTTGCCTATTGTTACACTTCCTCCCAGAACCGAACTGTGCACTTCACCGTAGATCTCCGAACCGTTGCTGATTATGCAGCGATCCACCACGCCCTGCTCCGCGATATACTGAGGTGGAATATTCGCGCTGTTCGTGTAGATCTTCCAGAATTCCTCATACAGATTGAACTCCGGTATGATGTCGATCAGTTCCATGTTAGCTTCCCAGTAGGAACTCAGCGTTCCGACGTCTTTCCAGTATCCGTTGTACTCATACGCAAAGAGCCTGTCCCCCTTGCCATGGCAGTACGGAATAATATGTTTACCGAAATCGCAGTTCGGCTGGTCTTTCAGCTTGATCAGCGCTTCTTTGAGCACCGGCCAGCTGAAGATGTAAATTCCCATCGACGCCAGATTACTGCTTGGTTTTTCCGGTTTTTCTTCAAATTCTTTAATGTGGCTGTCACTGTCTGTCACAACAATTCCGAACCGGCTGGCTTCCTCAATCGGCACCGGCATCGCGGCGATGGTAACGTCCGCTTTGTTTGCCTTATGGAAATCCAGCATCACCTCATAATCCATTTTATAGATATGGTCACCCGAAAGTATCAGTACATAATCCGGATTATAAGTTTCCATATAATTTAAATTCTGATAGATCGCGTTCGCCGTACCCGTATACCACTCACTGTTAGAGCTCTTCTCATACGGCGGAAGTATGGATACTCCTCCGACGTTGCGATCCAGATCCCACGGGATACCGATCCCGATATGCGTATTCAGGCGCAGCGGCTGATACTGGGTCAGCACGCCTACAGTATCGATTCCCGAGTTGATACAGTTACTCAGCGGGAAATCAATAATTCGATACTTGCCGCCAAAGGCCACTGCAGGTTTTGCGACTTTCGATGTAAGTACCCCCAATCGACTGCCCTGTCCGCCCGCCAGCAGCATGGCAATCATTTCCTTTTTATACATTGCGTCACCTCATTTCTGGTTAGATGCACTTATTATACCATATATTTATGTTTATTGAATAATTATTTACAATTTTATCTAAACTTTTTTTCACTTTTTGTTTATTTCGTACAAAAAGAACTTCTTTCCTTTTTTATTATATATAGTATAATATAAAAGACTAAGAGATTTTATGACAATAATCACTTGAGAATTCGAAAAAAGAGAAGAGGAATCCATATGTATAAGATCGATTTTGAGAATCCGATCCACATTCATTTTATCGGGATCGGCGGCATCAGCATGAGCGGTCTGGCTGAAATTCTTCTGGAAGAAGGCTTCACCGTATCCGGCTCTGACTCAAAAGAATCCCCATTGACAAAAAAGCTTGAATCCGCAGGCGCGCATATCGCATACGGACAGAAAGCGGAAAATATCACTCCCGGAATCGGCTGCGTAGTCTATACCGCCGCAATTCACCGGGACAACCCCGAACTCATCGAAGCTGTTGTTCAGAAGATCCCGATGCTGACCCGCGCGGAACTGCTCGGACAGCTCATGAAAAACTATGAGACACCGATCGCTGTTTCCGGAACTCACGGAAAAACAACGACGACATCCATGATTTCACACATCCTGCTGGCAGGAGATCTGGATCCCACAATCTCTGTAGGCGGAATCCTGAAAGCAATCGGAGGAAATATCCGCGTCGGTCATTCCGGAACTTTTATCACGGAAGCATGCGAGTACACGAACAGTTTCCTTCATTTCTTCCCAAAGATCAGCGTGATCCTTAACATCGAAGAAGATCATCTGGATTTCTTTAAAGATCTGGAAGATATCCGCCACTCCTTCCGCCAGTTCACAGAACTGCTGCCGGAAGACGGCACGCTCGTAATCAACGCTGACATTACGGATTATCAGGAAATATACGAAGGGCTTCCCTGCCGCGTTGTAACATACGGTACATCCGCTGACTGCGATTACAGCGCGGACAATATCGCCTATGATGAGAACGGACATGTGTCTTTTGATCTGATGAAAAAAGGACAGTTCGCGGATCATATCGTGCTCTCCGTAACCGGGGATCACAATGTTTCCAACGCTCTTTCATCCATCGCCGTTGCCGAGCTTCTTTCCATTCCGATGGATGTAATCAAGAAAGGGCTTCTCTCCTTCACTGGAACGGACCGCCGTTTTGAGTACAAAGGAGAGTTTAACGGTGTTACCGTGGTGGACGATTATGCACATCACCCGACAGAGATTGCCGCAACCTTAAAGGCTGCCCAGCACTATCCTCACAATACGGTATGGTGCGTCTTCCAGCCGCATACGTACACCCGCACGAAAGCATTTTTCCATGAATTTGCAGAAGCGCTCTCCCATGCGGATCATCTCGTCCTTGCAGATATCTATGCGGCAAGGGAGACTGACACGCTGGGAATTTCCTCTGCCGATCTGGCAGCGGAGTGCGGAAAACTCGGTACAGATACCCACTATTTCCCGAGTTTTGAGGAAATCGAAGCATTTCTGAAAGAGAACTGCCGTCCCGGAGACCTGCTTATCACCATGGGCGCCGGAGATGTAGTGAATATAGGAGAGGATCTGCTGCGATAATTCCCAGTATTCACAGGGGCTGCGGGAGTTATCCACATTTTCTACACAGAGTTATCTACAAAAAAGCCGGATTTACCCACGAAAAAATGCTTTTTAACCTGCGGATAAAATGATATATTAGTGAAGTAAGGAAAGCGGATCACGTATCGTCCGCTTTCCGTTTTATACTCCGCACAAGTTTCTGCGGACTTTATCGACAGATTATACCAAAGGCAAAACAAGAAAGTGGGACGGATTTATTTATGAAAACATTAACTCTTAAAAACAAATTTCAGGCGAACGCAACTCTTCTGCCGAACGATTTTATCGATAATTATATGATCGATGCGAATGGCGAATTTGTAAAAGTATATCTTTTTCTTCTGCGTCATCTGGACGATCCCTGTTCGTCCCTTACTCTTTCAACAATCGCGGATTGTCTGAACAACACGGAGAAAGATATCCTCAGGGCTTTCCGGTACTGGGAGTCCGCCGGTCTGCTCAGACTGGAGCACGACCAGGAGGGCAGAATCACCGGTCTGGAACTTCTGAGAACAGTGAAGTCTCAGAGAGAGAATACTGCTTCATCTGAAGAGCAGCCGTCAGCTTTTGATGGAGACACTGCAGCCGCAGCAGCTGCGGGCCGCCCCGTAACAAACGCGGATGATCTGGCTGATACTGTAACGGCTGACACAGCGCCCGCCGCTGTTTCGCACCGCGCACCTGCCCCGAACACTGCAGCCGCCAGAACGGTCACCCCGGCAAAAGCCGTACCGATCGATGCTTTCCGTGCGCAGAAGGAGATCAAATCCCTTCTCTTCATTGCCGAGCAGTATCTTGGAAAGACACTGACGCACTCGGAAATGGAAGCAATCACCTATTTCTATGACACACTGCATATGTCGGCAGATCTCATCGAGTACCTGCTTGAGACCTGTGTGGAAAACGGTCATAAGAGTATGCATTATATACAGAAAGTGGCTTTCTCCTGGGTGGAGGAAGGCATAGAAACTGTTTCCCAGGCAAAGGAAAAATCAGCAGTATATAATAAGAACTGTTACACAGTGCTTAACGCGTTCGGCATTAAGAACCGCGGTCCTGCCACATCCGAGCTTGCCTTTATCCGAAAATGGGCGGAGGAGTACGGTTTTTCCCCGGATATACTGGAGGAAGCCTGCCGCAGAACCATCTCTGCGACACATCAGCCCAGCTTTGAGTACGCAGATTCTATCCTGACAAAATGGCATGAAAATAATATCCGCCACTTAAAGGATATCATCACTCTGGACGAAGCATACCGCCGGGAACATACTTCCCCGAGAGCTTCCGGCAGAACAAAATCTGTCACGAAAAACCTGAATAATTTCGAGCGCCGGAGTTATGATATGGACTCTCTGGAGGAACAGTTATTAAACAGTAATTAGAAGGAGCACATCCATGGCACTGAAAAATTCACAATACTACGCGATCATGCGGGATTACGAGAGGATTCGTCTGAAGAACCACGATCTTCAGAATGCCCGCTACGAAGAAGTATACAGGAAACTGCCCGAATTCAAGTCACTGGATGAATCTATCTCCATCCTTTCCGTACAATATGGCAAGAAACTTTTAAACGGGGACGAGCATGCCCTCACTTCTCTGAAGGAAGAACTGGAAATCCTGAGAAGCAGCAAAAAGAGCCTTCTTGTATCTGCAGGCTTTCCCGAGGATTATCTGGAGCCGGTCTATGACTGTCCGGACTGCAAGGACACAGGATATATCGGCAATCAGAAGTGCCACTGCTTCAAAAAAGCCGTGATCCGTCTGCTGTACGAGCAGTCAAATATTAAAGAATTTCCTTCAGAGGCATCTTTTGACAATTTCAGTCTTGATTTTTACTCAGCTTCAATTTATGATAAAACAACCGGGCGGAGTGCCCGGGCGATGATGGAGGATACGCTCAGGAGCTGCCATCGGTTTATTGACACCTTCGGGGATGAATTCCAGAACCTGTTCTTCTACGGCAGTGTCGGAGTTGGAAAGACATTTCTCTCCACCTGCATTGCCAGAGAAATCATGAACCGTGAGTACTCCGTACTCTATTTCTCCGCACCGCAGCTGTTCAACGCGCTGGCTCAGACCAAATTCGACCGTAAAGATGTTGACGCGCAGAACATGGGCGAGTATATCTTTAACTGTGATCTTCTGATCATTGATGATCTGGGAAGCGAGTATACCAATTCTTTCATTGCGGCACAGTTTTTCACCTGCCTCAACGAAAGACTTCTGCACAGAAAGTCAACGATTATCTCAACGAATCTGTCTCTGGAATCTATTGCTGATCTCTACACAGAGAGAGCATTTTCCAGGATAACGAGCAATTTTATTCTGCTGAAGATAATCGGTGATGATATACGTATCAAGAAAAAGTTAAAACACATGGAGGAACACTGATGTTACGTCGAACTGAACGAATCTTAGAAAACATCCCGGTAGGGAGCCTTGGACTGATCTCACTTACAGGATGCGAAGAACTCGGAAAAAAAGTGGATGATTACCTTGTCAAATGGCGTCACGAAAGTGCGCATGAATATCGGGATGACATTGCATTTTCCGGTTATGAAAAGGACACTTATCTCATTGATGCCCGCGTGCCGCGTTTTGGTTCCGGTGAGGCAAAAGGCATCCTCGGGGAATCTGTACGAGGCAAAGATCTGTACCTGATGGTCGATGTCTGCAACTACAGTGTTACCTACTCTCTTACAGGGCAGGTAAACCACATGTCTCCGGATGATCATTTCCAGAACCTGAAGAGAATTATTGCCGCAATCGGCGGAAAAGGCAGACGTCTCAATGTCATCATGCCGTTCCTCTACGAGAGCCGCCAGCACAAGAGAAACTCCCGTGAGTCGCTCGACTGCGCGCTTGCCCTGCAGGAACTGGTGCGCATGGGCGTGGAAAACATCATCACATTTGACGCGCATGACCCGCGGGTCCAGAACGCGATCCCGCTGAGCGGATTCGAGACAGTGTCCCCTACTTACCAGTTTGTCAAAGGTCTTCTTCGCACAGTAAAAGACCTGCAGATCGACAGCGATCACATGATGGCCATCAGTCCGGATGAAGGCGGTACCAACCGTGCGGTTTACCTTGCCAACGTGCTCGGACTTGATATGGGTATGTTCTACAAGAGACGTGACTATACCCGCATTGTAAACGGACGCAACCCGATTGTTGCTCACGAGTTCCTCGGAAGCTCCGTTGAAGGTAAAGACGTGATCATCATCGATGATATGATTTCTTCCGGTGACAGCATCATTGATGTGGCAACCGAGCTGAAACGCAGAAAAGCAAAACGTATCTACGCTGCAGCTACATTTGGTCTGTTCACAAATGGAATGGAGAAATTTGATAAAGCATACGCAGACGGAATCATCAACGGCATCCTGACGACCAACCTGATCTATCAGACGCCGGAACTCCTGTCCAAACCATACTATATCAACTGCGACATGAGCAAATACATCGCGCTCATCATTGACACACTGAACCATGACGGCTCGATCAGTTCTATCTTAAGTCCGAATGAGCGAATTCAGAATGTCATCCGCAAATACAAAAACGGAGAGCCGGTATAACCGGCTCTTTTTCTTATACCGTCTGATATATTATGAAACAATTATATGAACACTCTTATATTATGAAAAAGAACAAAATTACAGAAACACTTTTTACTCTTATCATGCTGGCGGCTGCAACGGCGATCTCGTTTGCCTTCTTCTACCTCGGCAACAAGAATGTGGCAAACATAACGGTTATCTACACTCTTGCCCTGATTTTGACCGCTCTGTACACAACAGGTTACCTGTACGGGATTATATCTGCCCTCTACTGCGTAATCGCTGTAAACTATTTTTTCTCATATCCGTACTTTAAATTTAATTTTTCCATGGACGGATATCCGGTCACTTTTGTGGGGATGCTTGCCATCGCACTGATCACAAGCACCACAACCACGGCTCTGAAAAAGCAGCGAAACGCAATCGCAGAGAGGGAGAAGGCGCTGATCGAAGCTGACAAAGAAAAACTGCGCGCCAATCTGCTCCGGGCCGTCTCACACGATTTGAGGACGCCGCTTACGAGCATCATCGGCTCCTCTTCGTCCTACCTTGAAAACTATGCGGAGCTGAGCGAAACCGAGCGCATGGAACTGGTCGCAAACATCGGCGAAGACGCTCAGTGGCTGCTCAACATGGTGGAGAATCTTCTGACAGTTACCCGCATTAAAGACGACGGAGCAGACAAAGTAAAGAAATCCCCTGAAGTTGTAGAGGAAGTAATATCAGAAGCAATCCTGCGGCTGAAAAAACGTCTTCCCGACATCAGAATCAATGTGGATATGCCGAATAACTTTCTGCTCCTCTCCATGGATCCCACACTGATCGAGCAGGTGCTGATCAACCTTCTAGAGAATGCATTTATCCATTCCGGAAGCACAGATCCTATCGATCTGATTGTCAGAGAACACCCATCCCGGATCTCTTTCACTGTCCGTGATTACGGAAAAGGTGTGGCAGAAGAACAGCTTCCCTACATTTTCGAGGGCAGGCAGACATCCGCCGATACATCGGACAGCCATCGCGGCATCGGTATCGGTCTGTCCATCTGCAAAACGATTATACAGGCTCATGAGGGCACCATTACGGCCTCCAATCACGGCCATGGGGCAGAGTTTACTTTTACTCTTCCAAAAGAAAAGGAGGATACAGATAATGCCTAAATTCTCAGTACTTATTATAGAGGATGAAAAAAATATACAGACTTTCATGGGAAAGGTGCTGAAAAGACACGATTACCGTGTTCTCTCCGCTGATACCGGAGCGCAGGGGCTGGAACTGATCCGCTCCCAGTGCCCGGACATCGTGCTGCTGGATCTCGGACTGCCGGATATGAACGGGGATAATATCATCCGTGAGGTACGTACCTGGACGAGCACACCGATCATCGTCATATCAGCCCGGACTGCGGAACGCGAGAAAGTTCTCGCCCTCGACCTCGGTGCGGACGACTATATCACCAAACCTTTCGGTACTTCTGAGCTTCTTGCCAGGATCCGCGCCTCTCTGCGCCACAGCAACCGTCTGCGTACGGACAGCACCTTCTACATCCGCCCCTACAAGCACGGCGAAATGTCTCTGGACTTCTCCAAAAGACTGCTGAAGGTGCGGGGTGAGGAAGTACACCTGACGCCGATCGAATATAAGATTGTGGCATACCTTGCCCAGAACTCCGGGAAGGTCATCACATACGCATCCATTCTGTCAAATGTATGGGGTCCTTATGCTGATGACGACAATAAGATTCTTCGTGTAAATATGGCTAATATCCGCCGGAAGATCGAGGATGATCCCGCGCAGCCAAAGTATATTTTCACAGAAGTGGGCGTTGGTTATCGAATGGCGGAAGACGAGGATGACTAAGCGGAAATGCTGTTGTCCCGTGACATTTCTTCTTCCGCTGCTCTGAGCTCCATCAGTTTTCTTCGCCGGACGCGCTGCTCTGAGCTTAAGGCCGGACAGTTAAGATTCTGCTAAAAACCGGCTGATTCCGTTCCTTTCAAGAATCTCCTATTTTAAAATAGGTATTGGATTTTTACGGAAGGAGTGTGCAGCGTTATGAATATCGGTCTTATCATACTTATGATTATCGGAGGTGCAGCGGGGCTTTTTTCCACCCTGTACATACTGATCAGCCTCCCATATATGATTATCAAAAAAATCTACAGAAAAGCCCGTTACGGAATCTCTCTTTTTAATTAAAAGAGACCGCTGAATAAAAGAGGCCTCCAACGAAAAACACCCCCGGAAGTATTTCACTCCCGGGGGTATCTTAATGTTTATATATCCTGTATTTATAAATGTCTTATACTTATAAATCTTCTTCTGCAGCGTTCTCTTCTGCTGACTCTTCAGCCATGCTGTCTTCTGCTTCTTCCGGATTGTCCTGGGACTCTTCCTGGATTTCTGTTCCTGTCTCTTCCGCTCCTGTCTCGCCGTCAAAATCCAGTTCCTCATCCAGATCAAGTTCTTCATCCAGATCAAGTTCTTCGTCCATGTGCACATCAGTATTGAGTGCAACGTCACGGTATTTCTTCATACCCGTTCCAGCCGGGATATGTTTACCGATAATAACGTTCTCCTTCAGACCGATCAGATGATCAACCTTTCCGTTGATTGCAGCCTCTGTGAGCACCTTCGTCGTCTCCTGGAAGGATGCTGCTGACAGGAAGGAATCTGTAGCAAGTGAAGCCTTCGTAATACCGAGCATGATCTGCTCGCCTGTCGCAGGCTCTTTACCTTCTGCCTCAAGCTGTTTGTTCACATCCTCGAAATCAAGAACATCAACCATTGTTCCCGGAAGGAATTCGGAATCGCCCTTCTCCTCCACGCGGACTTTCTTCAGCATCTGACGCACGATAACCTCAATATGCTTATCGTTGATATCAACACCCTGCAGACGGTATACGCGCTGTACCTCGCGGAGCATGTAATCCTGTACTGCTCTGAGACCTTTGATCTTCAGAATGTCATGCGGATTTACGCTACCTTCTGTAAGTTCGTCACCGGCTTCAAGCATAACGCCGTCCTGGATCTTGATACGGGATCCGTACGGGATAAGGTAAGCCTTGGACTCGCCTGTCTCCTCGTTTGTGACGATAACTTCTCTCTTCTTCTTTGTATCGCTGATCGTCGCACGTCCGGCGAACTCTGTGATGATCGCAAGACCCTTCGGCTTTCTCGCCTCGAAAAGCTCCTCGACACGAGGAAGACCCTGTGTGATATCATCACCGGCAACTCCACCGGTATGGAACGTACGCATGGTAAGCTGTGTACCCGGCTCGCCGATAGACTGAGCGGCAACGATTCCGACAGCCTCGCCGACCTGTACTGCCTCGCCGGTCGCCATGTTTGCGCCGTAGCACTTGGAGCACACGCCGTTTTTGCACTTACAGGTAAGGATCGTACGGATCTTCACTTTCTCGATCGGATTACCGTTCTCATCCACACCCTTCTTGATCACGCGCTCTGCTCTGTGCGGAGTGATCATGTGGTTTGCCTTAACGATCAGATTGCCATCTTTATCTTTGATGTCTTCGCAGGAAAAACGTCCTGTAATACGATCCTGAAGGCTCTCGATCTCTTCATTTCCGTCAACGAATGCATGAACATACATTCCCGGGATCTCCTCGCCCGGTTTCACACAGTCAGAATCATGAATAATCAGCTGCTGTGATACATCGACAAGACGTCTTGTCAGGTATCCGGAATCGGCTGTACGAAGAGCCGTATCGGACAGACCTTTACGCGCTCCATGGGCGGACATGAAGTACTCCAGTACGTCAAGACCTTCACGGAAGTTGGACTTGATCGGCAGCTCGATAGTACGTCCTGTCGTATCCGCCATAAGTCCACGCATACCTGCCAGCTGTTTGATCTGCTTGTCAGATCCACGGGCTCCTGAATCAGCCATCATGAAGATGTTATTGTATTTGTCCAGACCGGAAAGCAGCGCGTCTGTCAGCTTGTCATCAGTTGCTTTCCATGTCTCTACGACTTCTTTGTAACGCTCTTCCTCAGTGATAAGACCACGTTTGTAGTTCTTTGTAATCCTGTCAACTGTATTCTGAGCTTCCTCGATCATCTGCGGTTTCTGCGGCGGCACAGTCATATCGGAAATAGATACGGTCATTGCCGCTCTTGTAGAATACTTGTAACCGATTGATTTTACATCATCAAGTACTTCGGCTGTCTGTGTAGCGCCGTGAGTATTGATGACTTTCTCGAGGATCTGTTTTAACTGTTTCTTGCCTACATGGAAATCGATCTCCATAAGGAGTTCATTTCCCGGCACCTCTCTGTCTACGAATCCAAGATCCTGCGGAATGATCTCGTTGAACAGGAGACGTCCGAGCGTAGCGTCGATCGTACCGCTCTTAACTGTTCCGTCCGGCATTGTCCTGGACACGC
This sequence comes from Candidatus Mediterraneibacter vanvlietii, assembly GCA_019113645.1. Taxonomy (GTDB): domain Bacteria; phylum Bacillota; class Clostridia; order Lachnospirales; family Lachnospiraceae; genus Mediterraneibacter; species Mediterraneibacter vanvlietii. The sequence continues at coordinate 33,464 of DXGZ01000044.1, forward strand.
GCACTTTGATCTTGGAGTGGAGGGTGATATATCCGTTTTCATAAGCAAGAATCGCCTCGCTCACGCTGCGGAAGAACATACCCTCGCCCTTTGCTCCCGGTCTCTCCTGCGTCAGGTAGTAGATACCAAGGACCATATCCTGTGAAGGAACGGCCACCGGTCCACCGTCAGACGGTTTCAGCAGGTTGTTCGGTGACAGAAGCAGGAAACGGCACTCAGCCTGAGCTTCCTGGGACAGCGGAACATGCACAGCCATCTGGTCACCGTCGAAGTCCGCGTTGTAAGCGGTACAAACGAGCGGATGCAGCTTGATCGCCTTACCTTCTACAAGGATCGGCTCGAACGCCTGAATACCAAGTCTGTGCAGCGTGGGGGCACGGTTCAGCATAACCGGATGCTCTTTGATCACTTCCTCAAGCACATCCCACACTTCCGGCTGAAGTCTCTCAACCATCTTCTTTGCATTCTTTATATTATGAGCCGTACCATTTGCCACGAGTTCTTTCATAACAAATGGTTTGAACAGCTCGATTGCCATCTCTTTCGGAAGACCGCACTGGTAGATCTTCAGCTCCGGTCCTACGACAATAACGGAACGTCCGGAATAGTCAACACGCTTTCCGAGCAGATTCTGACGGAAACGTCCGGACTTACCTTTCAGCATGTCTGACAGAGATTTCAGAGCTCTGTTTCCAGGGCCTGTTACCGGACGTCCGCGGCGTCCGTTATCAATCAGCGCGTCAACCGCTTCCTGGAGCATACGCTTCTCGTTTCTCACAATGATATCCGGAGCGCCCAGCTCAAGCAGTCTCTTCAGACGGTTATTTCTGTTGATAATTCTTCTGTACAGATCGTTTAAGTCAGATGTCGCGAAACGTCCTCCGTCGAGCTGTACCATAGGACGCAGATCCGGCGGAATTACCGGAATCGCTGTCAGAATCATCCACTCCGGACGGTTTCCGGATTCGCGGAATGCCTCGACAACTTCCAGTCTCTTCACAATTCTCGCACGTTTCTGTCCTGTTGCATTATCAAGGGATTTCTGAAGCTCATCGTATTCTTTTTCAAGGTCGATCGCCTCAAGGAGCTCCTTGATGGCCTCAGCGCCCATTCCAACACGGAACGCGCCGCTGCCCCATTTCTCTTTCTGCTCCTGATACTCTGCCTCAGAGAGGATCTGCTTGTTCTGAAGATCTGTCTCTCCCTTGTCGAGCACGATATAGGAAGCAAAATAGAGCACTCTCTCAAGTGTACGCGGAGAAATGTCGAGTATCAGCCCCATACGGCTCGGGATTCCCTTGAAATACCAGATATGGGAAACAGGAGCCGCCAAAGCAATGTGTCCCATACGCTCACGACGCACACTTGATTTTGTAACCTCAACTCCGCATCGGTCGCACACAACGCCCTTGTAGCGGATCTTTTTATACTTACCGCAGTGACACTCCCAGTCTTTGCTCGGTCCGAAGATCCTCTCACAGAACAGTCCGTCTTTCTCCGGCTTTAATGTTCTGTAGTTGATCGTCTCCGGTTTGGTAACCTCGCCTCGGGACCACTCCAGGATCTTTTCCGGTGAAGCCAGCCCGATCTTGATCGCATCAAATGTTAACGGTTGATATTGTTGTTCATTGTTATTTGGCATTTATGTGGCTCCTCCTAACTATTCTTCATCATAATCGGAATACTCTTCAAACTCGATCGATTCAAGATCGCTGTCATCCGGCTCCTCCTCAGGTTCAACATCTGTCAGTTCTTCGTCTACGAACTCCTGCTCCGTAAAGCCGTGATCGCCGAAGGACTCGTTCTCATCGCGGTACTTTCTGTCCCCTTCGATGATGTGACGAAGGTCTGTCTCACCGTAATCCACATTTTCCATGATCTCCACTTCCGTGTTGTCATCACGCAGCACGCGGACATCCAGGGCAAGAGACTGAAGCTCTTTTAAAAGTACCTTGAAGGACTCCGGAATACCCGGTTCCGGAATATTCTCGCCTTTGATAATCGCCTCGTAGGTCTTCACACGTCCCACAACATCGTCGGATTTCACTGTAAGGATCTCCTGCAGTGTGTAGGATGCGCCGTAAGCCTCGAGAGCCCATACCTCCATCTCTCCGAAACGCTGTCCGCCGAACTGTGCCTTACCGCCGAGCGGCTGCTGCGTAACGAGGGAGTACGGTCCGGTAGAACGGGCATGGATCTTATCGTCTACCAGGTGGTGGAGTTTCAGGTAGTGCATGTGTCCGATCGTAACCGGGCTGTCGAAGAACTCTCCGGTACGTCCGTCTCTTAAGCGCACTTTACCGTCTCTTGAAAGCGGAACGCCTTTCCAGAGTTTCCGGTGCTCTCTGTTGTCGGAAAGATACTGAAGCACTTCCGGAAGCAGCTCAGCGCCGTGTTTCTTCTCGAACTCATCCCACTCAAGGTTAACATAATCATTTGCAAGGTCAAGGGTATCCATGATATCCACCTCGTTCGCACCGTCGAATACCGGTGTGGAGATGTTGAATCCAAGCGCTTTCGCAGCAAGACTCAGGTGGATCTCAAGTACCTGTCCGATGTTCATACGTGACGGCACGCCCAGAGGGTTCAGCACGATGTCCAGCGGACGTCCGTTCGGAAGGAACGGCATATCTTCCACAGGAAGCACACGGGAAACGACACCCTTGTTACCGTGACGACCAGCCATCTTGTCACCAACGGAAATCTTTCTCTTCTGCGCAATGTAGATGCGGACAGCCTGATTTACTCCCGGTGACAGCTCATCGCCGTTTTCTCTTGTAAACACTTTCGCGTCTACAACAATACCATATTCTCCGTGAGGAACTTTCAGGGAAGTATCCCTTACCTCGCGGGCTTTCTCACCGAAGATCGCGCGGAGAAGTCTCTCCTCAGCTGTGAGCTCTGTCTCACCCTTCGGTGTCACTTTACCTACAAGAATATCACCTGCGCGAACTTCAGCGCCGATGCGGATGATTCCACGCTCGTCCAGATCTTTCAGAGCGTCATCGCCCACACCCGGAATATCTCTTGTGATCTCCTCAGGTCCGAGCTTTGTATCTCTCGCCTCCGCCTCATACTCTTCGATATGAACGGAAGTGTATACGTCATCCTGTACAAGGCGCTCGCTTAACAGTACGGCGTCCTCGTAGTTGTATCCTTCCCATGTCATGAATCCGATCAGCGGGTTCTTGCCAAGCGCCATCTCTCCGCCGGAAGTAGACGGTCCGTCTGCGATAACCTCGCCTTTCTCGACATGGTCGCCTTTGTTGACGATCGGTCTCTGGTTGTAGCAGTTGCTCTGGTTGCTTCGCTGGAATTTGGTCAGTCTGTATGACTTCTTTGTGCCGTCCTCATGGCGGATCACGATCTCTGTTGAAGTAGAGCTCTCAACAGTACCTGCCTCCTCGGCAACCACGCACACGCCCGAGTCAACCGCTGCCTTAACTTCCATTCCGGTTCCTACAACAGGAGCCTCTGTTGTGAGAAGCGGCACCGCCTGACGCTGCATGTTGGATCCCATCAGCGCACGGTTGGCATCGTCGTTCTGCAGGAACGGAATCAATGCTGTAGCAACCGAGAATACCATCTTCGGGGATACGTCCATGTAGTCGAATTTGTTTCTCTCGTATTCCTGCGTCTCCTCACGGTAACGACCGGATACGTTTTTGTGTATAAAGTGGCCTTCTTCATCGAGCGGCGTATTCGCCTGTGCCACATGGTAGTTATCCTCTTCATCCGCGGTCATGTATACAACCTCGTCTGTAACACGCGGATTCTGCGGATCCGTTTTATCCACTTTTCTGTACGGAGCCTCGATGAATCCGTACTGATTGATTCTCGCATAGCATGCAAGAGAGTTGATCAGACCGATGTTCGGACCCTCGGGAGTCTCGATCGGACACATTCTTCCGTAGTGGGAATAGTGTACGTCCCGGACCTCGAATCCGGCACGGTCTCTGGACAGACCACCCGGTCCCAGTGCGGAGAGACGTCTCTTGTGCGTCAGCTCACCCAGCGGGTTGTTCTGGTCCATGAACTGTGACAGCTGGGAAGATCCGAAGAACTCTTTCACAGCAGCTGTTACCGGCTTGATGTTGATCAGAGACTGCGGGGAGATTCCCTCCTGATCCTGTGTTGTCATACGCTCGCGGACAACTCTTTCCAGTCTGGAAAGACCGATTCTGTACTGGTTCTGGAGAAGTTCTCCGACCGCACGGATACGACGGTTGCCCAGATGGTCGATGTCATCATCATTACCCATCCCGTACTCGAGATGCATGTTATAGTTAATGGATGCGAAAATATCATCCTTGGTAATGTGTTTCGGAATCAGATCGTGAATGTCGCGCTTAATCATGCGTTTCATCTCATCGATATCTCCGGCTGATTCTTCAATGATACCTGCAAGTGCCGGATAGTATACCTGCTCTGTCACTCCTGCCTCTGCCGGGTCAATGTCGACAACAGCCTGAAGGTCTACCATCATATTAGAAAGAATCTTGATATTTCTTGAAGAATCCTCGCTCTCTACCCATAAGAACGGAGCTGCGGAATTCTGGATTGCGTCTGCAATCTCTCTTGTGATCTTTGTGCCCTTTTCAGCCACCACTTCGCCTGTCAGCGGGCTTACTACATCCTCCGCCAGAACCTGTCCTGTCACACGGTTCTTGAGCATCAGTTTCTTGTTGAATTTATAACGTCCTACTTTCGCAAGATCGTAACGTCTCGGATCAAAGAACATGCTGTTGATCAGGCTCTCTGCGCTGTCAACCGCCAGCGGCTCGCCCGGACGGATCTTTTTGTACAGCTCTAACAGACCTTCCTGATAATTCTCAGCAGTGTCTTTTCCGAAGCTGGCAAGGATCTTCGGTTCCTCGCCGAACATATCTATAATCTCTGCATTCGTTCCAATGCCAAGCGCACGGATCAGCACTGTGATCGGAACTTTTCGCGTTCTGTCAACACGAACATAAAAAACGTCATTGGAGTCAGTTTCGTATTCCAGCCATGCTCCTCGGTTCGGGATCACAGTCGCCGAATAGAGCTTTTTGCCGAGTTTATCATGGGCGATTCCATAATATATACCCGGGGAACGTACCAACTGACTGACGATGACACGCTCCGCGCCGTTGATGACGAACGTTCCTGTCTTGGTCATGAGCGGAAGATCTCCCATGAAGATCTCGTGCTCGTTGATCTCATCAGTCTCTTTATTGTGGAGCCTTACCCTTACTTTTAAGGGTGCCGCATATGTCGCATCGCGTTCTTTACACTCGTCGATTGTGTATTTTACATCGTCTTCACAGAGTGTAAAATCCACAAACTCCAGACTCAGATGACCACTGTAGTCAGCGATCGGGGAAATATCGTCGAATACCTCTTTGAGACCTTCATCCAGAAACCACTGGTAGGAATCCTTCTGAACCTCAATGAGATTCGGCATTTCCAGTACTTCCTTCTGCCTGGAATAGCTCATGCGGAAGCTTTTGCCGGTTTTAATGGGACGGATCCTGTTTTTCTCCATTGACGTTTCACTCCTCTTGTTAATCTCTATAAATATGAAAAGAGCCATGTGCCAGCAATTATACTGCTACTATGGCATAGCTTTCCATAATAGTGCATTTTTTACTATAGCACAAAGCTCTTTTTATTGTCAATAACAAATTGCGATTTTTCGCAGATTTTTCTTGACATTTCTCGACATATGTGATAATGCAAAAGACCGCGGAAGTGTCATTCCCTTCCACGGTCCCTGCCTCGCCGCCTTAATCGGCGGAAATCCTCAACAGGATCATCTTTCAGGTTTATTATTTCATGTTAACCTCAGCGCCCTGCTCCTCAAGTTTAGCCTTGATCTCCTCAGCCTCAGCTTTGGAAACGCCCTCTTTGAGTACCTTCGGTGCGTTGTCAACAAGCTCTTTAGCTTCTTTCAGTCCAAGACCTGTGATCTCACGAACTGCTTTGATAACTTTAACTTTGGAAGCTCCTGCAGATACAAGCTCTACATCGAACTCATCCTTCTCGTCTGCTGCTGCAGCTCCGTCAGCACCTGCTGCTGCAACTACAACGCCTGCTGCTGCAGATACGCCAAACTCTTCTTCGCAAGCTTTTACAAGCTCGTTTAACTCTAATACTGATAACTCTTTGATCGCATCGATCATTTCAGCTGTTGTCAATTTAGCCATTTTTGATATCCTCCATTTTTCTTATTTCATCAAATGATTTCTTATTTTCTTATCGCGTGCGGTTTCCCGTCTCCGCTTTATGCGCTTATCCGCGCGGTTTCGGCATTACTCTGCCGCTGTCTCAGCCGGAGCTTCTGCTGCCGCCTCAACCGGTGCCTCTGCAGCCTCTGCCGGTGCTGCTTCAGCCTCTGCTGTCTCGCCGCCCTTCTCTGCGATCTGTTTAATAACACGCGCAAAGTTGGCAATCGGTGACTGCATGCTTCCAAGGAGTCTGGAGAGAAGTACTTCTCTTGACGGAATCTTGGAAAGTTCTGTAAGTCCTGCGACATCGTAGACATTACCTTCTACGACACCGCCCTTAAGCTCAAGTGCCGGTGCGTCTTTTGCGAAGTTGCACAGGATTCTTGCCGGAGCTGTCGCGTCATCTTTGGAGATTGCGATAGCGCTCGGTCCTTCCAGGCAGCTCTCAAGGCCTTCACACTCTGTTCCTTCGAAAGCTCTCTTCATCATGGTGTTCTTATAAACCTTGTATACCACACCTGCTTCTCTGAGCTGCTTACGAAGCTCTGTATCCTGAGCAACTGTAAGTCCGCGGTAATCAACAAGAACAACTGACTGAGCATCCTTGATCTCTTCTGCGATTGCCTGTACGATCGGCTGTTTTAATTCAACTTTTGCCACTTTCAGGTACACCTCCTTATTTATTTTGCGTGTACTGCCAAAAGAAACCTCCGCATCCAAAGACACAGAGGTTCGTAAATTCATACTCTCGTAATAAATCTGACTCTCCTCGGTAGGCGTTTTAATCCTTACGCTTTACAGCACCTACTGTCTTCGGCAGTTGCTGTATTACAATACCACCAGAGAGCAGGAATGTCAAGACCTTTTTAAAATTTTCCCGCCTGTTTTGCTTCACTGAGCTTCCGGCAGAAAGTGCGAAGGAAGCGAAGCGGATATCTTGATGAACCTTTCCGGATGAGGGGATGTGTGTGGCATGTGACTTTGGAGGAATCTGCTGGAACTTCTTAGGGGGTGGAAAAATGTTGTTAAACGGTGCGAGGGGATTGTCTGAGCGGACGCGAGTTGCCCCGAGTGCCGTTTTGCATTTAGACATTTTTCCAGCCCTTTAGAAGTTCCCTGATTCTGGAACGGAACTTGACGCGCACATCCCCTCATCCGGAATACGTTTCTCCAAACCAGCCCGTTCCCATTCCTGGCACACTTTCCGCCTGGCTGCTTAGTGTACAAAATAGCAGACTCTCCTGCTCGATCTCCATCCCCTGTTCCAGGATGCACTTCTTCAGTTCTTCCAGACATCCCGCATCCATTTTCCGGAGCTTCTCGCTTTTATCGCGATCGAGCGGAATTCCTGCCCCGGCTGCCACAGCGCACTCATACGCTTCCCTGTCCATCCGGTACGGCTTCAGTTCAGGAAACAGCTTCCTCTGATTATAGAGAAAGATCCGGATCCCGCCCAGGTCCATATCTCCCCAGTGCAGGAACTCTGTTCCCTCTTCCGCAAGGGATGCCAGGCGACCGAGGAATTTCAGTTCTTTCGGAGAGAAAAATCCGTGGCAGAATATATAAAGCGTATCCGGTCTGAAGTCCATGGATTCATAGTTCGCCTTATTTTCAATCAGCATGATCCGGCGAATCCCGGAAAGAGAGACCGGTTCGGCATGTTCCAGCGTCTGCGCGTTGATCACCGTGCCGAAGCAATTTGCAGAACTGTCGATCACATCCACATCAGCATCCGCGGCAGGACGCAATTCTGCCCTTCCGCCATCTTCCGCACGGACCACAGAATCCGCAGAATCTGCAGATTCTTCACATATGATCCGATACACCAGCGGGCCTTTCCACTCCAAAGTCTGAGAATAGGTTTTTATTCCATGTACCCGGAGAACATCATCCTCTGTCATCCCCTCCACACAGAGGGGTGAATACTGGGCAAGCACTGTAACAACCTTTTTCTGATACTTCCGCTCAAACAGCTTCGAATCATGGAGCACAGCAGCACTGAAACGCCGTCTCCAGACAGGGGATTCCAGCGCTGCCGCTGCGTTCAGACATTGGAAGAATTTTTCATCTTCCGGATCCGGCTGTTTTACCTCCTGCCCGGCTTCCAGCCGTTCCAGAAGATTCCGGTAATAGGACTCCAGAAATGTTCCCGCCGCATTGTCCGCCCACTTCTTCGCCGCACCGATCCGGCGCAGCTGCTTCTCGCGGGGATCTTCCATCCCGGCGCGGCGGCAGAGCGCCGGAATATCGCCGACATTGTAGTGGATGCGGCGGATATCCGTATCCATATCCCGCCTCTCCGTCCGGATCAGCCCTGCCCGTTCCAGCTCGTCCGCCTCCTGAAGGAGTGCTTTCCTGCCGCCGACCTCGCGGATCATCTTCGCGTCCACCTCAGGATGCCGCGCCCCTTCCAGTGCGCCTGACCGGTAGGCCGGACCATTTGCCAGATGAATCAGATACTCTGTCAGATTCACGATCTATCTCCGTCCTTTCCTTCCGGCACCGACTGCTCCTCAGCGGTGTTCTCCGCTTCACCTTCAATCATGCTGAGATAATTTCCTTTATCAATATGCATCATGCTGACCTGGTTTTTAAACCTCCGGAAACCGTACACGCAGTCCACATTCCGGATCAGCGACTGCAGACGCTCGTCCGGCACGCAGACGATGAGCTGGAGTTCCAGCTCCCTGGCATATCTTAAGCACACCTCGCTTCGCTCCTTATCCATCTTGGAGAACGCCTCGTCGAGGAGCACCAGCCTGATCTTCGAATCCCGGTTGCTCTGCTGCATGTAAAGCATGGCGAATCCTGCGAGCAGCGCCACGTATTTCGGGTTCTGGCCCTCACCGCCGGAGTCCACGCCCGCCATATCATCCACGTAGTTCTTTTTCTCGACACCGTTTTCATCGATCACCTGCTCGTACATACTGAAGGTCAGATAGTTCCGGTAATCAGCGAATTTTTCCATCTGCTGACGGTGTTTCTCCCGGTTCTGACTGTCCTCTTCTTTAAGCGGCATGAACTTCTCCGTGAGAAGCTGTATCTTCTGTTCGTATTTCCGAAAAAAATCATCTTCCATCAGACTCAACTGTCCATCGAAACCGCCCGTGTCGATCACCTTGCTGTCCAGCTCCTCTGCCATCAGCATATCATAGAACTGCCCGTTCTCATTCTTCGCCGGCAGGATATCAATCTGGTAAATACTGTCGGAGAAGCGGATCTTCGCAAGCATCCGGTTAATATCTCTTCTGTGCCTGTAAGCGGCTTTGATCTCACCATGTATTGTTGCAATCACGTTGTCTCTCAGGGAATGATAGACAAGCTCATACTGCTTTTTGAATTCTTCTTTATATTTCGGTTCAAAATCCTCCCGGCAGCGCTGAAGTACTTTATCGTACACATCGTTGGAATGTTCCACTCCGGTGAATCCGTACGCCGGATACTCCCGGTTGAACCGGTTTCTGGCAATTGTCCGTTCATCGGAAAGTTCCGCTTCCCGCTCATCCAGCCGGTCAAGCTGCGCCCTCACCTGCTGGCGATAAGATGCTTCCGTCCGCTTTCTGATCTCTTCGTTCACTTCCGCGGTCAGCGCCTCATCCTGCACGAATCCTGTCGTCAGCTCCTCCAGCTTCACCGTCAGATCCCGGATATCCCGCTCCGCCGACTCCAGTACACTGCCCAGACGAATCTGCTCTTTCTGAATCCCGTGTGCCTTCTCTTCCCGGTCCGCGACATCGGATTCCAGCTGCTTCTGCTCGTTTTTAAGCTCCGCGGTTCGCGTTCCGTCTTCCAGCTCCCGAAGTTCTTCCCTCAGTTTCTCCTGCTTCCTGTAATATGCTTCCAGCTCGTCCGCCGCAGATGCAAGACGCAGAACCTGGGCGGTCTCCTGGCTTAAGTCCTCAAACTTCTGCGCCTCTTTCAGCGAAGCTTCCAGCTGCCGTTCTCCAATCAGATTTTCCTGCAGGGCATCAATCTCTTCCGCCAGTTCCCGCAGACGCGCTTTTGAGATCTTCGTCCCGATACAGGCGCCCTTCGTATAGTCTCTGCTGCGCAGGTGCCGGAAAATATAGTTGCTGTAAGAATAGCAGTCCGGCGTCACACCGTCACGCACCTGATCCAGTTCCTCCACAGTCTCGCACTTCTGAATCCGCCCGAGATACCGTTTCAGACACCAGTCCACATAATCCACGTCCGTATGAACCGCCTCATAGAGAGAATTTTCTTCCGCCCGGGGCGACTCACGCTTCAGTGCGGCACTGTTGATCAGATCCGTCTCCTCGAAGCGCTTCATCTTCCGGAAGATCTTCGCGGCATCCAGCGCATAGGCCGGCTCTGTGATCATGCTCTTCTTCAGGCGTCCCAGACGGCCTTCCACCGCATTCTTCCATTTCTCATCCGTGACATCAAAAAGATCCGCAAGAATATGGACGTGAATCGTCCTGCCGTAACGATCGCTCAGTGCGCTCTGCAGCTGCTGCCTCGCCTCTTTGAGCTCTCTCGGATAAGGTTTCCTGTCATTATTCATATCCTCCAGGGCTTCCTCTTTCTCCCGGAGTTCTTTCGTCGTCTCCCGGATCGACACTGCCGTCTCCGCCAGCTCTTCCGAGATATTGTCCATCGCTGCCTTCAGGTGATTCCGAAGTTCCCCGCAGGTCTCTTCCGTCACCTCGCCGCGGGCGAAATCATCAATCAGCTGAAGCGCCCGGTTGCTCACATAATCCGTAGCCGTCTCATCGGTTTCCCAGCGCCTCAGTCCGTTTATGATCCTTCGCCAGTCCGCCGAATTATCCGCCAGCAGCTGAATCGTATGCTCCATCTCCTGTAGTTCCTGCTGCTTCTGTCCGTAATCACTCTTCTTAAGTTCCGCCTTGACGTCAATCAGCCGGTTCCGGAGCGCTGTCAGCTCTGCCTGGACTTCACTCTGTCTGCGCTCCGTCCGTTCGGAATCCCGTTTCGCACGTTCAAGATCATCGCTTCGCGATGCGATTCTGGTTCTGCATCCCTCAATCTCGATATATTTCAGAACTTTCTCCGCATACACTCTGTCCGCCCGGACATTGGTCAGTTCCAGATCCGCCGCATGGACTGCATCCAGCATCTCGATCCGTTTCTCCAGATCTTCCACGCGCTCCCTGATCTCCCGGTACGCTCCCAGCTGCTCACTGATGACAGCCACCGTATTCTCCCGGCTCTTCGGGAACATATAGTCCCGGATAAACTGCCCGGTTCCACTGGTCATCTTCAATGCGATTGCGCTCTTCTCCATGGTAATCATCCGGTTCGACTCCACATATCCGAAAATCACCTCATAGAGGGTATTCAGATAGGATTCCCTGGACGGATAGACACGGTTCACATCCCCGTGCCCCCGGTTATCCACACTCCTGCTGCGCTCTTTCGCAAGTTTCCGGATCATATCAATGGTATAAGGGACTCCGTCTTTCAGATATTCGTCCTCCGGCATCCGTCCGGAATGGCTGAAGAAATTGTAGCGTCGCAGCTCTGTGTCATTCTTCCCAACCTCGAACGCCGCGCCGATACATGTGACAATATGAGTCCCCGTATCCTCGATCTCCATCACGATCTGAGAACAGAAATCCTGCCCTCCGCGGTTCACGCTTCCATCCTTCTGAGCGCCCCTCAGGTAGCTGAGCACGCTTCGCTTATTCTTGGAATCATCCGCTGCTTTGTTGAGAAAATTAGCGGACACGCTGCCGTAGAGCACCACCTGGATCGCGTCCATGACCGTGGATTTTCCAGAGCCGCTCTTTCCGCTGAACAGATTCACATGCTCGTGCAGAGTGAGGATCTTGTGGCTGATGCCGCCCCAGTTATTGATCAGTATCCGTGTAAAGAGTTTCTTCGGCTGCCTCATACTCTTCCTCCTCCCCTCTGTACTCATCGATCAGCGCATTGATATCCGCCGCTGTCACATAGAGATTCACTGTGCTGTAAATATAGATCGGCGTGTCGTCTTCCACATCGCGAACCGCACCCGGCACATCAATAATCTGGTGCATCCGCATCAGATAGAGTGCGTCCTTCCACTGCGCCTGAGTCAGTTTCTCTGTGATCAGATTCGTGTTCTTCCCATATTCACGGATTTCCTTCAGAGTTGTCAGCGGAGCATTCAGCCCTTCGCCCATGATCCGATCCCGGTAAATGAGTTTGACAAGAAGCAGGATCACCGTGCTCGTAAGGCTGAGTTTCTCCTGCGGCACATGTTCGCCCGCAATGCGGAACACATGCTCCTGCGCATCGTGAATCAGCTCGCATCCCAGCACCTCCACATAATCCGTGATAAAATTCCTGTGTCTTGCGCAGATCTCATACTGCGGATTATCCCTCGGCGTCAGTGTCGCCGGATCGTATTTCACCTGCAGGATGCACGTCTGGCGGAACAGCGCCTGTATGGTCTTTCTCACCTGCTCCGCCTCTGTCACTGTCAGTTCTTCCAGATATGTAAACATAGATTCTTCCTTTCCCTGTTACTGCATCGCATATTTATACTGCACGTTCATCGTACTGCAAATATCATCCGTTCTTCGCATCGCTTCTCCCGCGGATGGTAAGCGCGGAATACCGGAATCCCGAACCGCTCTCCTGCTCTTCTCCCAGCTCGATCTCCCCGTTTCCATCCGCAGTCTCTGTCGCTTCCTGCCAGACGAAGAACAGTTTCTCCAGGTCTTCCACACTCTGCACCGTGTCCTTCGTGACCCGGAACACACCATCCTTCTCATTCTTTCTCCGGAACTTCTCTATCTCCCGGTGTGTATACAGCGGTTTCAGGACAAAGGAATCCATCTCTTCTGCCCCCGTCTGTTCCTCTTCAGCCACAGCCTGCGGAGCGAAAGCCTCCTTTTCTCCTGATTTTCTCCGGTACAGACTGTCTGGCGTCATCAGCTGCCACGATGTGCTCATCCGGATCTTTTCAGCAAGCGCCTGAAGGATATCCTCTTTCACACGGCTTCTGTTCAGGAGGCTGACAAACGCAGTCGTCCGGTCATCTCCGTCTGCCCCTTCCTGCATGATATAGCGGATCCTGGCTGCCGCCCGGCTGGCGAACACGGTTTTCTGTTCGATCAGCTTATTGTACCGCCTTTCAATCACATCCGACTGTCTCTCGATCCGGATGATGATATCCGCCGCCTCGGTGCAGAGCTGTATTGCGCGGACACACCGCACATACTGAGGGGTCCCCTCTTCCAGCTGTGTCAGCTCCCGTTCTTTTTTTCTTCTGCGCGCCTCATTTTCATCCAGGTTTTTCACAATCAGCTCCTTTACCGCCTCTTTATAACGGTAAAAACTGTCCGTTGTCGTGAGGATCGCATATTTCCTGCTGTCACTGTTGTTGATCTCTTTGACAAGCACATCCTGAATCCCTTTGAAATCCTTCTGCCTGGAAAGCTCATCGAAATACTCTCTCATGCCGTCCTGCATATTCACAAGCATGCGCACCAGCCTTCTGGACGCGTTGAGAGCGCTTTTCAGAATCTCGTTATTCTTCTCCGTATCCACGCTGTATGTATACAGATGGCTGTAAATCGCCAGAACACTCTCACGCTCCTGACTGTCGCTCTCATCCATCAGCCGGACAAAAAGCTCCACATACATCTGGCTGTATTCAGGGAATGTCACAACATAGCTGTTCAGCGTCTCGTCGTAGTCCTGCTTAAGCCATCCCCAGTCCTCAAAATGCTTCAGGCAGACCGAAGCCATGTTTGATCGGGTGAGGAAGACGCCTTCCTCATCGTAATTTTCACCGTCCCAGAGGATTGTCGTTGAAGCAATCTTTTCATTAATCACAGCGCGGCATTCCTTTTCCGTAAGTCCGAGGACAGAGTAGGACTGTTCCATGGCATTATAGATCGCCACAAGAAAAGCCATGTAGTACTCTGTATATTTACTTGTAAATAATTTGTAGAATTCATGGGGGATTCTGGTGATCAGACTCATGTTGTTCTCCTGTCATATCCTGTAAGGCAAATGGCCGGCAGGCTGCTGCCGGACCGTTCCGCCGTTGTTCTAAAAGGTATTAAACCAAGTGTTCACAGTATACCACGCGGGCGGCGAATGTGTAAAGTTTGCGCACAACCGCAGTAAACAAAACAGGCTCCTGCAGGAAAATCACATTTCCTACAGAAACCTGTTTTTATTACTCTTTATTCATTTCAAACTATGCAAGCTTTGTCGGGTTAACCTTCACACCCGGGCCCATTGTAGATGTAAGAGTGATGCTCTTCAGGTACTGGCCCTTAACTGCTGCCGGTCTCGCCTTGTTGATTGCATCGATAAGCGTCTGGAAGTTGTCCGCTAACTGCTCTTCAGTAAAGGAAGCTTTACCGATCGGCACATGGATAATGTTTGTCTTGTCAAGTCTGTACTCGATCTTACCGGCTTTGATATCGTTGATGGCTTTTGTTACATCCATCGTAACTGTTCCGGCTTTCGGGTTCGGCATAAGACCCTTCGGTCCGAGTACACGTCCGAGACGTCCAACTACACCCATCATATCCGGTGTTGCAACTACAACATCGAAATCCAGCCATCCTTCATTCTGGATCTTCGGGATCAGGTCATCTCCGCCTACGAAATCAGCTCCTGCTGCTTTTGCTTCCTCTGCTTTTGCGTCTTTTGCAAATACAAGGATGCGAACCTTCTTACCTGTTCCGTGCGGAAGTACAACCGCACCACGGATCTGCTGGTCTGCATGACGTCCGTCACATCCTGTTCTGATGTGAGCCTCGATTGTCTCGTCAAACTTTGCTACTGCTGCTTTTTTCACTAATGCGACTGCTTCTTCTTTGTCATAGAGGTTTCCTCTCTCGATCAGTTTCGCAGCCTCGATATATTTCTTTCCTCGTTTCATTTTACAATAACCTCCTTGTGGTATTGGCGGGAACGTGCCCCTCCCACTTGTTTACATGCTTCTAAAGTGCTCTACTCCTCTACAACGACACCCATGGAACGGCATGTTCCCGCTACCATGCTCATAGCAGCCTCTACTGTTGCCGCATTCAGGTCAGGCATCTTCATCTCTGCGATTTCCTGAAGCTGAGCCTTTGTGATTGTTGCCACTTTGTTCTTGTTCGGCACGCCTGATCCGGACTGGATCTTGCAGGCTTTCTTGATCAGAACTGCTGCCGGCGGTGTCTTTGTGATGAAGCTGAAGCTTCTGTCATTGTATACTGTGATAACAACCGGGATAATCAGGTCGCCCTGATCTGCTGTTCTGGCATTGAACTGTTTTGTAAACTCAACGATATTTACACCGTGCTGTCCAAGTGCAGGACCAACCGGTGGTGCCGGAGTTGCCTTTCCGGCAGGAATCTGTAATTTGATATAACCTTCTACTTTTTTTGCCATTTTCAATTACCTCCTTGTGGTATTGGCGGGGCGATGCCCCTCCCACTCATCTTTAATCCATTTTCTTCACTTCTGAAAAACCAAGTTCAACCGGAGTCTCGCGGCCAAACAGCTCTACATTGATAGACAGGCTCTTCTTCTGCTCATTCATGCTCTGAATGACACCGACAGTGCCTTCCCATGCCCCGCTTAAGACAACAACCGTATCGCCCACTCCAAAGTTGACGATAACGTTATCTTTCTTGATGCCGAGATTTTCCATCTCGCTCTCTTCCAGCGGAACCGGCTTTGATCCCGGTCCGACGAACCCTGTAACGCCGCGGGTATTTCTCACGACATACCATGTATCGTCATTCATGATCATGTGGATCATCACATATCCCGGGAACATCTTGCGCTGTACTGCTTTCTGGACACCATTTCGAAGCTCTGTCACTTCCTCCATGGGAACCCGGACTTCAAGGATCTGGTCTTCCAGATGGCGGTTCTCGATCGTCTTGTCAATGTTCGCCTTTACTTTGTTTTCATACCCCGAATAAGTATGAACTACATACCATTTTGCCTCTGACATAAAATCACCTTTCTGCTGCGGTCAACTATCGTACCAGTAAGTCAATTCCATATCTCAGAATTACATCGACAACCGCAATGACAATCCCGAGAATGACGGAAACGGCAACTACTGCCGTAGTCTGTCTTGCAAGTGTTTTCTTGTCTGGCCAGATGATCTTCTTAAACTCTGCCTGAAGCCCTTTGAACCAGCTCTTCTTCTGAGTTCTTGTTTTTTCACTCATCTTGTCCACTTCCTTCCGACGACTACTTTGTTTCCTTGTGCATCGTGTGTGATTTGCAGAATCTGCAGTACTTCTTGGTCTCCATGCGTTCCGGATGAGCTTTCTTATCCTTTGTCATGTTGTAGTTACGGTGTTTGCACTCCGTACACTCCAGCGTAATTCTTGTGCGCACAACTTCCACCTCGCTTTTTTCTTATTCACTACGTGTTACTGATGGTTGCGAAGCCATCGATTTTTAGGCATAAAAAAAAGACCTACTTCCATTCGCCGTAGTAGTATACCACGGCATATGGATGTAAGTCAAGATCTTCACATAATTTTTCGATAAATCAGGTAACAGTTCAGCCGCGCCATTCGGAAAACCGCACTTGCGTGCTTACTGCGGCTGCGCCGTTATTTTCCTCATATACAGGCGCTCAGCCCATGGAACTGCCCGGTCGAAAAATCATGCGAGCATGATTTTCTCTCACGAACAGTCCCATGGCTGAACTGTTACGTAAATCATTTTTCAGCCGCCGCCTCTTCATCCTCTGCTTTTTCGGCTTCATCTCTCACCACCTGTCCAGTCCGGATATCACGGTGCTTGCGTTTGAGTCTTTTATACACGCTGGCTCTGAACAGCGTATAGACCACAGAGACAATCGGAATAAAGATCAGCATTCCGACAATTCCCATCAGATTGCCGCCGATCGTCACTGCTGCCAGCACCCAGATCGATGGAAGCCCCACAGAGCTTCCCACAACCTTCGGGTAAATCAGGTTCCCTTCAATCTGCTGAAGGACAAGGAATACGATAACAAATATCAATGCCTTGACCGGATCCACCATCAGGATAAGGAACGCGCCTACCACACAGCCGATAAATGCACCGAAAATCGGGATCAGCGCGGTAAATGCGATCAGCACGCCGACCAGCAGTGCATAAGGCATACGGATAATCGTCATCACAACGAAGAACATACAGCCGAGAATCAGCGCTTCTACACACTGCCCCGTAAGAAAACTGGAAAATGATTTAGCAGTCAGCGAGCACACTTCCAGACACCATTCCACCCGCTTCTCGGACAGAAACGCATACATCACTTTTATCACCTGTACGCGCAGCTTCTCTTTCTGCAGAAGTACATAACACGCGAATACAAACGCGATTACAAATGTGGCAACCCCGCTCACAATCGATCCGATCGCAGACACTGTTGAATTCAGCATATTGCCTGCACCGTTCTGGAAAAACGCGACTGCCTGGTTCACCAGATTGCCAACATTCAGATTCAGCCCATTGAGCCATGCCTGTATCTCACGGTTGTCCGTAAACAGCTTCTCCAGGAAACGCTGTGCTTCCGGAACAAAATCACTAATCGTCCTTCCAAGGGAAATAATCGTTGTTGTCAGTTCCGGGATCACGACGAACATAACAAGAACTACAACGCCGATCACAATGGCAATAGTCAGAACAAGACTGACCGGTCTCGCGATCCTCTTAGCAACTTTCTTTTCTTTCAAATGCCTGTTCCCAAATATCTTTTCCTCCAGAAAACTCATAGGCACATTCAGCACAAACGCAATCGCGCCCCCAAGCAGGAACGGAAAGACAATCCCGAATCCAAAACGGATCCATTCAAATATAAGCGCGTAATTCCACAGTGCGATCAGGATAACAATTGTAAAGAGAATCAATTCTCGTAATTTTCTGATACTGTCTTTGTCGAAATTCATAACTCCTCCAAATATTCCATAATATTCTTCCCCATTCTAACACGTGTTATCCCGTTCAACAAGGCAGGGGCGGAAATCTTTAGAATTTACCGCTATTTTGTTCACCAGCTTCTTTGGCTAAACATCCGAAAACAGAGAGTGTTTGCAAGACGTACTCTGCAGAGATGGAGGATATGTTCGGGGTTCCGCTCCGGGCGCTAAGGAAAACTAACGGTTCCGTGCATAGACAAAAAGCAGGGCTGACAATGAGCAACTCACCTTCGGCTCAAACAATCTCATTGTCAGCCCTAAAGTCCCTGCCCGGTCCCGCAACTTTTCCTAACCGCCCTCCGAAGTCACCCCGCCCACATCCTCCATCTCCGCAGAAAGGTACTTGCAATAGGGTTCTGTTTTCTGGTCTATCCAAAAAGGAAGTTAGTAACAATATAGCTGTTAGAACCAAAGGCGCGGCCGGAGAGTCTTACAAGTTGTAATCTCTTCCAGCCGCGCCGTTTTGCATGGGCAATGTGTATTTATTCCCGGAGCATTATTGAAAGCGTCTCAGAACAAAAATGAGGAGTCAGGGGAAGGGTGGAGATTTCCGAAGGAAATACTACCCGACCTTGATTCCTC